>NZ_JBHTBW010000046.1:0-56327 GCF_042665195.1 Laceyella putida | reverse complement strand
GGCGACTTGGCTCTTACCTCGGTTGGACTTTCACCAACTAGCAATTAACGGCTTGCTGGGCACGCTAAATAACAGCCACATCCTTTATTGCGGGATGTGGCTTTCTCATATTAAAAAGGTTTAAACCCTATATCAGTTTTTCCATCGCCATGACATCAACAAAGGTTCCATCCAATTTCCCTTGGTTCTGAAAAACACCAACTTCCCGAAAGCCTGCTTTTCGATATAGACCTTGCCCTAATTGGTTAAAGGGAAAGGTGAACAGTACCAATACCATTTTCTTTCGCTGTTCCTTCTAATGCTTGAAGCAATTTAGAACCAAGCCCTTTTCCGCGCCGGTTGCGATCAATATAGACGGAAATATCCGCAATCCCTGCGTAAGCACAACGATGAGAATAAAGATTCAGGGATGCCCATCTTTGAATATCTTGTCCATCCGCAATGACCAGAAACCACTGAGACATTTCTTCTAATGATTTTACCCGCTCCTCCAGTGTAGCAATTCGATCTTCAATGCCCTGATTATAAATCTCCGTAATCCTGAGCAGATCCTGCTCTGTTGCTTTCCGAATGATCTAGTTTTGTTCCAACGGTTTCCGCCTCCCTGTGATATCGATGTTGGAGTTCGTCTCGAAATAACTTCATCGTTGTATAGTTGATGGCATAGAAATTCCATTTCCCTACTTTGGTTTCATGGAGGAGACCGGCATTTTTTAATTCCCGCAGATGATACGACACTTTGGATTGTGCCATATTCATTTGCTCTTGAATATCACAAACACAGACACCACCAGAACAACAAGCAACAGGAGGTGAAGCACCCAGTTGATCGTATCCGGCTTGAATGAGATCAAGGATTTTGATGCGAATCGGATCGCTCAGGGCCTTGGCGATTTGAGCAAATTTCTCTGTAGATAAGGACATCGCGCCCACCTCCTCTTTTCTTACTGATTATGAGCAGCCACAATCGGTTTCTGTTTGTTTTGGTTCGTCCAATGTGCAACAAACGGGCGATTCATTGGATTTCTCTTCGGCATCTGCCAATACTGTAAACACTTCCCAACGGTGCCCATCCGGGCTGGTAACCCAAATTTTATCTTGGCGAGCGTAGCAGCAAGTAGTATTCATCTCGTCAAAAGTAGCCAGACCTTCTTTTTGAAGACGTTCTTTTGTGGCCAACACATCTTCAGTGGATTTCACTTGAATCCCCAGATGATTAAGACCGCCAATTACTTCTCCACCTTCATTTAAAGTGAAATTCAACGCAGGTTGTTCCAAATCAAACTTAGCATATCCAGGACGAACTTTCACCGGCTCGCTGCCAAACAATTGAGTATAGAAAACAATTGATTGATTCAAATCTTTCACATTAATTGCTACATGGGGTCTCAATACCATAATAGTCACTCTCCAAAAGTTATAATTGTATTCGACTCACATCAACTTTTCTTGATTTGATTATACATCAAATTTATTTGATTGGTCGATACATGCATCGAAAATAATTGATGTATAGATAGAGAGTTAACATTAATGACATATAAACAAAGATTAGAGGCTGTATATATAAGAATTAATCACCTGTTCAACCTTCACTAACGTCGCCATCCAACCAATAAACTGAGGTTCCTATACTACTTTGAAAGAAAAAAGGGATAATCCCCTCGTATAATACGTAAAGAACTATCCTTGATTATAGTCTTGTTTTGGAAACCTGATCTCACTTTTTATGGGTTGGTGTGTAAATCCATGACGTGCCTTCAGTGATAGAGCCAGAAGAATAATTAAACACCCTAGCATTGGTGCAAAAAGGATGTTCTTCTCATTTCGAAAGTTCCTTTTCTTTCTGATTTCTTTTCAAATTCTCTTTTCGCTTCTTTAATAAAATAATCCCAGTGCTTTTTTTAGATTTGCGTATTTTATACTTTAAAAGCCATAAAATGAACAAAAATAATCTACTTGAATCTGAAAAAATATATCGACTTTGTTTACGTGTTCCAGTCTTTGTTTTTTCTAATTGACGACGAGTAATGATTGTCACAGAATCATCAATCTGTTTGGTTTCAAACAGAATAGGTGGGTCCCACTGTGTAATTTCGTGATACTTTGTGTGGATGCCTTCATTTGATTGAAAGGTGACAACTAAATGACCTCCAACTCCTTCTCGATCAATATAAGTATCAACAATATCCGAATAAGCTGATAGAAACTTGAATCATAGAACATTGAAAACAAAAATTCTTGTGGAATTTTCAGCTTTGTACTCAATAACAACTTCAATTTAGAATGCCTCATTTCTAATTTTCTTTCTAAATTGTATCAGTAATCATTCACATGAAGGTTGTATTGGTGACTAAGTGACGCTTCCTTGCTTCCATGCAACCTGTTAAGTTACACTTTCAGTAGGAGGGATAATAGTAATGAGTGCGAATCGAAGTAGTCAGATCGGCCCACCACGTTTTGGAATTGCCGTTCATGTGCTCGTCTGGCTCGCCCAAAGTGGAGGTCTCTTATCAAGTGCAACCATAGCATGTCAAGTAAACTCTCATGCCACCTTTCTCCGCAGAGTGTTGGCTCTTTTGGCGTCTTCCGGAATTGTTGAAGCCAAGGAGGGGAGAGACGGTGGATATAGCTTAAAGATACCTGCAGATAAACTTACGCTTGCTGATGTATATATGGCTGTGAGATCGGAATGTGCTGACTCTGGGGAAAGAGGGGAAAGCATGGATTGTGGTGAGGCAGGGAAGCAGCTGGATAGTGTTTTGGAAGCCATTATGAATGAGGCAGAACAGCAAACAGTTGAATTTTTGAAAGGGTACACCTTAAAGGACTTGATGGAGAATGTTGATTTTAGCGGTGTAAGGAAATAATTACGAACACAAGAACGGGACTTGTATTCTATTAATGCTTACGCATATAATGTGCTTATAATAGTTGCAGTTAGTTTCTAAGCTGACTGCAATTTATTTCGGTTTATACTGTGCCTGATAAAGGCTCAGTTTTAAACGGTGAGAGAGTTTGAGCTAAATGATCCTACGGGAGAATCGTATCGTTTTAACTGTGCTTTTTAAAGATACAGATAAGCCGATAATATACTACTACACATTATTATTGGAGGTTTTGATATGGCAAAAGTATTGTTTGTAAAAGCTAACGATCGTCCAGCAGATCAGTCGGTAAGCGTCCAAATGTACGAAACCTTTTTGAAAAAGTACAAAGAAGCAAACCCTCAAGACAGCATTACGGAGCTAGATCTCTATAACATCGAGTTACCATACTACGGGAACATAGCGATTACCGGTCTTTATAAATTTAGCCAAGGAGTGGAAACCAGTGCAGAAGAACTGAAGGCGGTTGAAATCGTTAATCGGTATTTGGATCAATTTTTGGAATCTGACAAAATTGTCTTTGCATTTCCGCTGTGGAACTTTACGGTTCCGGCTCCGCTTATCACCTACATTTCTTATCTGATGCAACCCGGGAAAACGTTTAAGTACACGGCGGAAGGCCCTGTTGGATTAGCAGCGGATAAAAAAGTCGCTCTGTTGAATGCTCGTGGAGGAGTTTATTCCACTGAGCAAATGGCACCGATGGAGATGTCGCTAAACTATGTAAAAACTGCGATTAGCTTGTGGGGTATTTTAAATCCTGAAGTTGTCGTCATTGAAGGTCATAATCAATTTCCGGAACGCGCGAAGGAGATCGTGGAAGTTGGCTTGAAGAAAACGGTCGAACTGGCATCGCGCTTTTAAATTCTCATGCACTTTCATTCCTTTCGGGCATATAATGTGCTTGAATGAATTGCAGTTAGTCGATGACTGCGACTTTATTTCGAGCATTACTGTGCTTATAAAAGGCACAATAAATAGAGGTGCTTTCTATGAAATGGGTTGTACGAATTATTCAAGGATTACTTGTGATTGCTTTTCTGTTCGCTGGTGGAGCAAAACTAGCCGCAGTCCCGATGCAAGTGGAAGCATTTACGAAAGCGTATGGGTATGGTGTTGGGTTTATGTATGTGGTGGGTGTCATTGAGGTACTGGCCGCTATCGCGTTGTTGATTGGCTTCTGGAAGCCAAAAGTTAGCTTTTTCGTTGCTGGGGTACTGGCATTGACGATGGTAGGAGCAGTGTTCACACATTTAAATGCTGGTCAAGGAATGGGTGCGGCAATACCGGCTTCGGTCCTGCTCATTCTTAATTTACTCGTATTATTTGGTGGACTCTCAGTTGCAAAAAAACAAAAAGAAACAGCTTAATAAAAGCAAAAGAAAAAGGGTATCTAGGGCGTGTCTGATAAATATGTCGGCGGCTCCAAAATCGTTTTCCCATTCGCTTCACTTGTCCATCGGCGCTCATCGGGCAAAGGTTTTTCCGCCGCCTCCTATCGATCAACTTGATTTGCCAGACATGCCCTAAAGCAGTTTCTGCACAAGTCAACAAGCTGAACAGTATGAAGGATTGGATGAATCAATGTCAGGATGAGGTGATTAAATGAAGATAGCGCTGTTTGGGTCGACCGGCCCGACCGGGAAAGAAGTGATTAAACAGGCGCTTGAAGCAGGATATGGAGTAACGGCGTTTGCACGAAATCCGGAGAAGCTTCAGGAATTCAAGCATGAAAAGCTGAAAATCATAAAAGGGGAACTGTCCGATCGGGAAGCGATTGAAGATGCAATCCGTGGAGCCGATGGGGTCATAAGCGTATTGGGGCCGAGCGGAAACGTGAAGAATACGGCACTCAGCGACGGTGTGCAAAATATTGTGGATGCGATGAAAAAGCTTGGAGTCAATAGGATTATCGCGCTTGCCACACCCAGCGTAAAAGATGTCAATGACCGTTTTGATTTTAAGTTCCGCTTTCTCGTAGCGCTTGTTAAAACCGGGGTTCGGGGCGCCTATGATGAAATTGTGAGAATCGGCGATATTGTCCGCTCTTCCGGTTTAAAATGGACGCTTGTCCGGGTCGGGCTTTTAAATGATAAGTCCGTTCAGCCGGTAAAAGTCGGTTATTACGGCCATGGGTTGTTAAGCGTGCCGATTTCAAGGGCAAGCATAGCAAAATTCATGCTCGATCAAGTGACAACAACAGACTATATAAGAAAAGCTCCAGGAATCAGCAACTGAAGGGGGAACCAAGATATGAAACCCGGCCCCTTAAAAACGGTTCCAAGGTGCGGCGAGTAAAAAGCGGAAGGTCGGAACGATCAACAACACAGTTAAACATTTGAAACAACTCTTCGCTTGGATGATTGAGAAAAAATGATTCCAGATAACCCTTGCGAAGAAATCAAACTCATCCCAGAGGACCGGATCAAGGCAAAATGGCTCACTGAACAACAGGAGCGCGCTCTATTTTCCGATATGTGCATCCACGAGGGACAGATTGCATCTCCTTTTAGAAAGCCCGGCATCTCGTCACGGGTTTATGGCAATGAAACCTACTAAGAAGACCAGTAGCCCAAGGGGCGGGGCAGGCAATCAAAGAAATCATCATGGCTCCATCCACTTAACACCTGAATAGCTCCCAGTTGTAACTTAAGTTGTAGCATGGGGCGCCATAATAAAAGTGATGGGTGGGTTATGCGTATCTGGGGTTTTTTACCTTCGTTTACAAAGAAGTAAACGAATGGATGGCGATTCTTGGGCCTGTGCTGTTAACTTGGTAGTTGTCCCGATATAACCACCAACGGCGTAAGCAAAAACAGACCAGCCAAGAATAGCCCTTGGTGGGTGTGTCCTCTAACGGATGCACCTTTTCGGGAGATTTTATATCTCCTATTACTGACTTTCACATGGAGGGGTGGAGGTAGCATCGAGCAAATTCGGTGCCATCTGCCCAATAAAAGGGGGTCTCATGTAGGGAAATCCAAGTCGGGGAAGGGCTCCAAAGTCATGGTTGTGGCAGACGAAAACGGTCTGCATTTTGGGGTTTGAGTGACAAGTGCTCAACCCCATGAAAGTAAACTAGCTCAGATTTTGATTTCATCCGGGCTACGGCCTGACTGGATATGTCTGTATAAGCTTTTTGTAATGATTATGTAGAATAAAATGTTTCGGAATGGCTATCTACAGTTTCTTCAATTTGATGGGGCCGCAAATCTCCTAGTTATGTTTACATCATATACCCCATCAATTCAGCAACAGTCAATCGCAATGTCTATCTCTGATGAAACGAGTTCGCGGTTATATGTATTTAATAAAGCGTAGATAATAGCAATGAGGAATTACTATTATTCAAATTAGTTACGTCTACTTTTTATTGTTATTTTCAAGCCAACCTCAAAAATGTCCCATCATAAGATGCAACTGCATCGGTAAAAATCCTCTTATGTGGATGTTGTCATCACTTTTCAAAAGGAATGAATCTGTTTCATGCTGAAGAAATTTTTTCATCAACGCAAAACAGTTAGTTCTCTGCCGCTGTTTCAAAAAGAGCGGGTCGGTGTGATTGATATAGGCTCCAACACGATTCGCTATGTCATGTTTGAGCTGGAGCCATCCGGGCTTATTCGGGAAAAAGTGAATTTAAAAGTCACGGCTCGTTTGCGGAACCACTTTGACACCCGTGGTCGGTTAACTCCGAAAGGGGTCGGGATCATTCTGGATGCTCTTCATAACTTCGAAGCGGCGACAGCTCATTACCAGATGAACCATATCATCAGTGTGGCCACGGCGGCCCTCCGGCAAGCACAAAACAAGGAACAGATCTTGGACCAGATCAACCAAAACAGCTCTTTTTCTCCTAAGATATTAAGTGAAGAAGAAGAAGCCTATTTCGGTTTCCTGGCAGTGGTGAATTCCACCTATCTTGAGGATGGATATACGATCGATATTGGCGGGGGAAGCACGGAAATCTCCTTTTTCCTTAACCGCAAAATGGTGAAATACCACAGCTTTCCCTTTGGTTCCCTTACGTTGAAACAAGATTTTGTCAAAGGAGAAACTCCCACCTCGGAAGAGATGAGAAAAATCCGTACTTTTCTGGAGCGAGCGTGGAAACAATTGCCTTGGCTGCAGGCAAGAGAGCTTCCAGTAGTCGGGATTGGAGGGACAGCCAGAAACCTGGCACTCATGCATAAGTATCACTACGACTACCCATTCAAAGGAATTCATCAATACATAATAAAACCGAAAGAGATGGAACATATTAACGATATGCTGGCATCGCTTCCACTTTCCAAACGTAAAAAAGTGGATGGCCTGTCCAAAGAGAGGGCCGACATCATCATTCCTTCCATCCAAACCATTCACTCCCTGACGCAACAAGTGGACGCTCCTTTTTTTATGTTGAGCCGCAAGGGTCTAAGGGAAGGGATTATCTATCAATACCTGTTTGAACAGTTTCAGATTGAACAGTACCCAACCGTTAAGGAAGAGAGCATTTACCAACTCCAGCACACTTATCAGGTGGATTTTGATCAAGTCGATCATCTGACACAAATCTTAAAGCAAATGTTCGACCAGTTAAAATCAGGTGAAGGTTTTTTTCTGAGTGAAGAGGATTGGGTTCATTTGCGAAACGCGGCCGCGATTGTCTACATACAGGACCAGCTCATGGATTCGAGCTCCAATCACCTGTTTTACATGTTGACTTGCCAGTCACTGAACGGCTTTTCCCACCGCGACCAGTGCAAGCTGGCTCTGATCGCTTCCTTTAAAAACCGGGTACAATTTGAGCGTCATGTAAAGCCGTTTTCCAAATGGTACAGTAAAGAAGAAGTCAAAAAGCTGGAACTGATGGGGGCGATGATGCGGATCGCTCTCGCCCTGAATTTAACAAGAAGGCCGATCGTCCAGAAGCTATTGATTGAGCAAGGACAGGAAGCCCTTATTTTCCATGTCGTCTGTCGAGAAAACAGCCGGTTCGAAGAACAGGAAGTGAATCGACGAAAAAAACACCTGGAAAGAGTATTGGGCCGGAAAATTGTTTTCCGCTTTCAATAACACCTTTACAAACTTTTGCCAACAACACATTCGTTGCATGAGAAATGAATTCGCTCTTGAAAATATAAAACCATTCTAACTTACAAGGTGTATTTTGTGTGGGTGATGATTATTTTGAGGATCCAAACGAAGCAATTTGATTTGAATTTGAACAATCCCAGTTACTATATCAATCGGGAAATCAGTTGGCTCGCTTTCAACGAACGCGTATTGGAAGAAGCGTTTGACGAACAAAATCCACTGTTGGAGCGGTTGAAATTTTTATCCATTTTCTCTTCCAACCTGGACGAATTTTTTATGGTCCGCGTGGCAGGTTTAAAAGATCAAGTTCACGCTGGCTTCAATAAGCCGGAGAACAAAGCAGGTATGACGCCAAAACAACAGCTGGCGGAGATTGCAAGGATCACCCACCGGTTGGTGAACAGGCAGTACAAGTTGTTAAATAAGACCATTTTGCCTTTGTTGGATCAAGAAGGTATCTGCCTCCGTTGCTTTAAAGAGCTGGAAAAAGAACAAGTAGCCTTTCTGGAGAATTTTTTCGACGACTATATTTTCCCGGTTCTCACTCCGATGGCTATCGATGCATATCATCCTTTTCCCAAGCTGTCCAATAAAAAGCTGAATCTGGCGGTGATTTTGCAGCAAAAGCATGCTCCCTTGGATCGGTCGAAAATGGCTATCGTTCAGGTTCCCGTGGGGATCGGCCGCATGATCGAAGTTCCGTCAAAAGAGAAGCGTTTTTTTGTCCTCTCGGAAGATGTGATCAAATATTTTATCCATAAGTTATTCAGCGGATACGAAGTAAAATCCGTCTCCACCTTCCGCATCACCCGGAACGCAGATTTGTCCCTGGAGGAAGAAGGGGCACGTGACCTGTTAAAAGAAATCGAAAAAGAGCTGAAAAAAAGAAAGTGGGGAGCAGCGGTAAGGCTGGAGTACTGCCTGTCATCGATGGATGAGGAAGTGCTGGAATATTTGATGCGCGTCCTTGAACTTCATAAACCTGATATCTACTCGATCGACGGACCGATCGATCTTACCTTTCTCATGTCCTTCTACGGAAAATTGAAAGACGATCATGAGCATCTGGCATATGAAACCTTTATTCCCCAGCCTCCGCAAGATTTGATCGGTGAAGCGGACATTTTTGAGGCCGTCCGGAAAAAAGATGTTCTTTTGCACCATCCATACGAAAGTTTTCAGCCGGTGATCGAGTTGATCTCTAAAGCAGCGGACGACCCCGATGTGTTGGCCATCAAGATGACCCTGTACCGGGTGAGCGGCGATTCACCCATTGTTGAAGCGCTGGCCAGGGCAGCGGAAAATGAAAAGCAAGTAACGGTTCTTGTTGAACTGAAAGCCCGTTTTGACGAGGAAAACAACATCCAGTGGGCCAAAAAGCTGGAACGCGTCGGTGTTCATGTGATCTACGGGTTGACTGGGCTCAAAACACATAGCAAGATCACCCTGATCGTGCGGCGAACGCAGGAAGGAAAGATTGTGCGCTTTGTCCACTTTGGAACCGGCAATTACAACGACATTACTGCCAAGTTTTATACCGATATGAGCCTTTTGACCTCAAGCGAGCCGTTTGCGATTGATGCCACCAACTTTTTTAACTATTTGAGCGGATACATGGAGCAACCCGTGTGGAATCGCATTTCGACTTCCCCATTTCAACTGCGCGATCATCTGATCAGACTGATTGACGATGAGATTCATTTTCATGAGCGGTCAGGCAACGGGCGTGTCATCGCCAAGATGAACGCACTTACGGACAAGCGTCTTATCGTCAAATTGTACGAAGCTTCCCTGAGAGGAGTCCAAATTGACTTAATCGTTCGCGGCATTTGCTGTCTGCGTCCGGGTATACCGGGAATCAGCGAGAACATCCGCGTCAGAAGCATAGTGGGTCGATTCTTGGAACACAGCCGCATCTACTATTTTCATCACGACGGCGAAGAAAAAATGTATTTATCTTCTGCCGACTGGATGACTCGCAACATGGAAAAACGAGTGGAGATTGCTTTTCCTATTGTGCAGCGGGACATTAAGGAGAGAATTTGTGCTGCTCTCGATTTAATGTTGAAAGATAACCGAAAAGCGCGCGTGCTGAATGAGGAGGGAACTTATCATTACGTTCGTCCCATTCAGGGGGACGAAGGGATCGACAGTCAGATGGAATTATGCAAATGGTCTTATCGCGTGGCTGAAGACGAAGAGTAAAAGACTCCAGACCGGGCTTATTAAAAACTTTATGGTGGCTTTGCAAGACTCGTTGAAAGGAAGATGCAAGGACGACCTTGTTTTTGTGGCTTTTTCAGGTGAACTGACGGTGGACCAGCGGAAGGTGTCAGACCGTCCCGCACCAGGGTTCATGAAAACGGCAAAGGATGGTATTAACTGCCCATGTACCTTCCGGTTTCAATGGGTTGGTTGCGAACCACAGGAAAGACGGATTCGTGAAGAAGGGATTCAAGGGTATCAGACATATGGGCAGTTGGGCGGAAAATCGGGGATGCAAACGTTCCGGGTATGTAAACACAAACGGTGTTTGAACATAAATTGAATAAAGCTGACTTTTAAAAAAGGATGAATGCAATATGAATGTTCTTTATCAGATGTACTGGTACCCATCTTACTGGTTGTGTTATTTCCATAATTTTCCTTGTAATTGCCCGATGTTTCCACGAACCCCCGTTGATCCGGAACCTCACGAACCACATGTACCACACGTACCACATGTGCCACACGTACCTCCCATTGAACCAAGATGGCCCTTCGATGAGTACCTGTATTAGGAATCAATTAACTGTTTGGGTATATTCCATTTGCCCCTGTTGATAGGGGTTTTTGTTTTGATCATGATTGGTGGCCGGGATCGGCAAACTTAATGATCAATGATCCTCAATTTCTCCTTGAAAATCCGAGAATTAATGGGCGGACTGTTCAAAATTTAAAAGGTTTCTCGTCTGTTTGGAAACTCTGCGGCATCCGGGTATTTGACGACCGGCCATTTCTCCGTCCGCAATGCGTTGATCAACTTTGGTCCCACATGCAAGTTGTCCTCTACCAGCTCCCGAGGAGTCAGTGCCATCCACTGGTTCAGCGACACGTCGGCAAACCGGTCACTCTTGAACATCTCCAGAAACCACAGGCTTTGGTCACCGGTGTTCTGGATGTAGTGCCCGAAGGCGAACGGTACGTATCCTACATCACCGGCCCGGTAATTGAAAGTTCGGGCCTTGCCATTCGCCGCGAACACTGTCATGCGCGCCGTGCCCGCGAGGTAATACTGCCATTCGTCGTTATTCGGGTGCCAATGCATTTCCCTCATTCCGCCCGGCTTGACTTCTACCAGCGCCGCCGCGATCGCAGTCGAAACGGGGAAGTTGGTGGAATCGACTATGCGCACCGTCCCCCCTGGAGTTACTATCGGCTCCTGGGCAAGCAGTCGGTGTGTGAAGCTCTTCGGCACGGTACCGTAAGGATCCGGTACCTTTTGATTTTCCAGCGGGCCCGGCACATTTGCTTGAAAAATGTATCGCTGTTCCGTCGGGATGTGGGCAAAGGCGCTTTCCGGTACGCCGAAATTCGCCGCCAGCACGTCCTTCGGTGTGTGCGCGAACCAATCGGTGATGGAGAGTGTGTTGAGATCGGAGAAACTGCCGTCGTCGAAGACGAGCAGAAACTCGCAGCCTTCCTCCAGCCCTTGAATCGAGTGTGGAATGCCAGGGGGGAAGTACCACAAATCGCCCATACCGACATCGGCTATGAAGTTCCGCCCGTCCTGGTCGACCGCGGTGATGCGTGCCCGGCCCCAAAGCATATAGGCCCATTCTGCTTGCTGATGCCAATGTAACTCACGCACACCGCCCGGCGTAAGATACATGTTCACCCCAGCAAGGGTGGTAGCAATCGGCAGTTGTCTGACCGTCACTTCTCGCGACCAGCCACCGTGATTTAACTGCATATAAGCATCGGAGAAAGAGAACTTCAAGTTGGGGATTGTCCCGGCATCGGTGGTCGGTGGAACCAGCATATCGGGGTTCTCTAGGTCCCGCATGACGTCCCGTGGACCCAAATCGATCCCACCGGCGCCATCCTTTCTTATCGGTTGCGGCACATATCCATATGTAGCTCGATTTCTTGGGCCGTTTTCCATAAGATGCGCCTCCCTCCTTGAATGATTGCAGGAAGAGTTGTTTATCATATCTTATAAAACTTATGACACAGGTTTTCTCAGTATGTTAGCTGCGTCGAAAAGGCGAGAATCCGGATATTGGGATGCCATGCAAGGCTTAAAAGAATTCGGAAGGGCCAGGGCTTCAATGATAAACCTGAAACTAAGCCGCGTCATGTCGCGGTCATAAAATTATGGTAACAAGAGGCGGATTGGAGAAAACCCCTTTCACAGTGTCTTATCGTTAGGAATGGTGTTTCCCAAAGAAAAAGGTGTCCATTAAACAGTGGACACCCTTTTCTTTGTTCTCACATTATTCTTGTCGTGGATGAGGGGGGAATCGAAAATGCGTGTGAAATACAACCGAGATGAAAGATTATCTTCCCGAAAACTGCCGTGTTTCCTGATCTGGTCGGGAAACCCGTGACATGATTTCTTGTGACATTTGTTCCTGTACAGATGTTGGTTGGTATGTTCGCTGAGATTGACTTAGTTGGCTTACCGTTTTCTTCAATTCCGCTAACTCTTCACGTAATTGGTTTATTTCTTCTCTTTCATTCATTAAAGTCACTTCCTTTAGCAAGGGTTTATTGTAGTTTGATCAACATACTGTCAAATAATACTCAGTCCTTTTGTACATATCTTGAATTACCCCATACGGGGTCCTTAAAAAAGGAGTGGTGAAGGCATTCGCTGTTTCTTGCTCACTTTGCAGGCGGAAACCCATATGGCTTGGTCCCCGCATCGAAGCAAACAAAAAATATTCTAGTCAAGGGGATTCATGAAGAGATTATGCCTTTGTTCCCGTTGGTGAGAAACCCCCGCCTACAATCGCTTAGTGGCGGGGGAGGTTCATGTCTGATCTTGTCTTGTTCGATTTTTGGTCCTTTTTATTTTCGCCATTTCCTCTTCAATGGCTGAATCAATCGGACTGTTTATTAACGATCTTAATGGGAGCCCCAGAAACGATTCAGTAATGTTTCTGTTTTCTTGTTCAACATGATCTTCATTTACTTGATTGTTCATTCGTTTGTCCATTTCCCATCCCTCTAATTTGAAAAATTTATTCATGAAACACGAGAGAAGATTCGCCCATTTCATTGGCGTAGATGAATGAGAGCTATGTTTGACATCCCCTGCCGAGGATGTCAAACAAGTTTTTTCCCAACGAAGGAAGCGTACAGTGGAATGGGAAACCCAATTTTTCTTACAAAAGCAAGGTTTCCTGGGTGAGACCGATTTCAATACTTTTGGATGATGAAGTTATCTCTAAGCAGTTTCCAGTTTTGGGGAAAGTCCTCACCAAGAACCCAATAACTGATTCCCCTTAGCCGATATTCCTTGATCAAATTGAATTTGGCTTGGGCGCTCTGTTCGTTTTCAAACCAGACCACATGTTTTTTTCCGCTGTTATCCGTGTAATAGTAGTACGGAGCTTGATCGCGATTATTGTATTGTATTTTCAGCGATTTACGGTAAGCAAACGCCGCCGCTTCTTGAGGCGATACCCGCTTGGCAGGTGGGCCGCCTTTCCTATACGGTAAGATCCAGTCGTAGCCGTATAGGGGAGCGCCCATGATGATTTTGTTCGGAGAGATCTTGGAAACGGCATAATCGACGACTTTACGGACCTGTGGGAGGGGGGCGACAGCCATGGGAGGTCCACCGGTCCAGCCCCATTCATACGTCATCAAAATAACAAAATCCGCGATTTTGCCATGAAAAGCATAATCATGGGCACCGTGCCAAGGACCTGCCTGCTTGTCACTGCTTTTGGGGGCAAGAGCGGTGGATACAAGGAACCCTTCTTTTTTTACCCGTGGTAGCAACGTTGCCAAAAAGCCATTGTACAATTGGCGGTCTTTTTCTCGGATGTGCTCAAAATCCACGTTTAGAGCGCGGTATCCTTTTTGTTTCATCACTTGAATCACATTATTGATCAGCCGCCGGGATACAACTTGATCGGTAAAGATCCGGTGAGCGATATCAGGCTGGAAATTCCCATTGGCGAAGTTTGTGATCACCAACATGGGGATCGCGTTGTTATGTCTAGTGGCTTTCAAGGAAGCAGTGTCATTCAAAGGAATTAAATCCCCGTTATGTTGGACACGGTAACTGAAAAAACCGACATAAGTCAAATTCTTGGCAGTTTCATTGACATCGGAAACCGCTTGTACGGGACTTACCGGTTCAAGATACCCAATCGTTTCGATGCGTGTTTTGTTCTTTTTGGCTTGAAGTGTGTTTTCCCCTCTTTTGTCAGGTAACACCCGGCCTCTGCTTTTCATCGGAACGACTTCTGGATGGGCGGACTGTTGGTTGCTCACTTGTCTTGGATGGATGCGATTGGCTTCGCCGCTTTGTTTCGATAGATTGCATCCCGACGTTAGCAGGGTTAACGCCATGAAAACAAGGCAGATTTGTTTCAATTTTATCACCCTTATATTTGAGTTTGTATAGTATAGCTTTCTGCCTTTTCCTGTTTTTATTCATTCCCATCCTAAATCTCTTGAAGTGCTGCTTTCATAACCGTACCGAGAATAGATGATGCGCACATTTTGGGGATGAGACCATCGCTTTTTCAATAAAAATGCACGTTCAACTTTTGGGGCTTCCATCCAGTATTTCAACGAATCCGTTCGTGCCGTCAACACGGATATACTGGCCATCCTTCAATATTTTCGTCGCATTCTCTACACCGACAACGGCGGGGATTCCGTATTCCCTCGCCACAACTGAACCGTGGGTCATCATGCCCCCAATTTCCGTCACGAGCGCTTTGGCTGAATAGAACAAAGGGGTCCAACCCGGATCTGTATAGGGAGCGACCAAGATATCCCCTTTGTTTAACTTTCCTTCCTCGAGTCTGAGGACCACTTTGACATACCCTTCCGCAACACCCGCCGATACAGGGATACCGAGCAAAGCACCTGGTGGCGCTTCCTCATTGCTTCTTTCGGCTGTGAACACTTCCCCGTCGCTTGTGATGACACGGGGAGGGGTGAGGTTCCGATATCGGATTTCCAACATATTCCGGTAATAAATCAAATCCTTCACATCATCTTTTAAGCGGTTGTTCAGCAAGGCGATCAGCTCATCTAACTTCAAGTAGAAGACATCTTCTTTGGTTTCTATGATTCCTTGTTCAGAAAGAATTTTCGCTTCGTCCAAAATCGCTTCTCTGAAAATGTCAAAATAGCGGATGATGATATATTTAGGCAGTTCACGAATTCCCACCGTATTCCGGAAGAGGGAGATGAATCGGGATAATTTTTTTGCTTTCCGTGAGCCGCCACGTGTTGCTTTGATCCGCGCTAACAAGGCTTGGATCGCCTCATTCGCTTCTTGTTCTCCTTGTTTGAATTTTTCCCGATGCTCATTGGGAGCGTTGCTTCTCATATGGCTGAGAATGGACGGAACAATCATGGTCGGCGCTTCTTTCCACCGCACTCTTGTCATATCGATTTCACCAGGGGACCGCATCCCGTACTTTTTCATGAATTGGTCCAGTTCAGCCTTAAATGCGTCCCCGCCTTCAATCTTTTTCAAACCTTCATAAAACGTGTTGTCTTCCGCACGTTGCAGATATGCAACCACTTCAGGACAGTTTCTCGCCGCATCCGCCAAATCACCGATCATAAGACCCATTTCACTTGTCACATTCCCCGGCGGAGATTTATGAATCGATGCGCTCAATTCTTCACCCAACCATTTTTTAACCTTGCGGTCTACGATAGTCCATGCGATGAATCCGGATAAAGTGTATGTTAAAGAATCAAAGGTCGAAAGAAACAGATCGCGCCCGGCAATTTCTTGTATTAACTTGATCCGTTCCGCTCCGGAACGCTGAAAGACCGCTTGTTGATGGCGAGCTAAGTCCCGCTCGAAAGTGGCATATGCCCGCTCCAAGGCTCGATGCGGATCTTCAAAGTATATGATTTTAAGCAATCGGGGGACCATTTTGCCAAAGAAGCCCAAGAGCGGTTTATATGCGCGGAAAATATGTCTCTTCACCCCCCGTTTGAGTGCTCTCTGTTGAAATTCTTCACGTAATACGACCTTTTTAAGGGCCAGCAGATCATCGTCCACCATCGAGCTTTCACTAAGCTTGCGCTGTACGGATTTCAGATATATCGGAAAGGAATAATCAAAAAACAGCCTGCCGCCCGCTTCAACTAAGCTCCGGCTTTCCTCACGGAACGAATCTTTGTCAAATGGAACAAGGGTTCTCAAGACAGATGTTCCAAGCGGTTTTATATAGTCTGTCATCATTTGTTTGTGACCGAAAGAATAATACACACGATAATGATCATCGTCTGCAGCCGGCACGGGGTATAGGGAAGTGATTGGCCGGCTTTGCACGATATAGATCTGATCACCTTCCAGACACCACTCGATATCTTGTTCGGAACCATAATGTTGTTCTATTCTACGGCCAAGTTCAGCCAGCTCCATGATCATCCGGTCTGGCAAAGCTTGCTTTTGTTGAAGTTCAGGCGGAAGTGCCTTGATTTCGGTTCCACCTTGGGAAATGGGGAAAATCCCTTTTTCCTTCTTCGCGATTTGCTTTAGGATAATCTGGTTGTTGCGCACTTTATACAAATCGGCAGTCACAATGCCTGAGACAAGCGCTTCGCCCAGTCCGAATCCAGCATCGATGGAAACCGTGTGTCGATGTCCTGTGATCGGGTCCGCTGTAAACATAATTCCAGAAACATCTGGATATACCATCCGTTGAACTACGACAGACAAGTATACTGAACGATGATCGAACCCATTGTTTGCACGGTAAACGATAGCCCGATCCGTAAAAAGGGATGCCCAGCATTTTTGAACAGCTTCGATTAGCTGATCAGAACCTTTCACATTCAGGTAGGTTTCTTGTTGACCGGCAAAAGAAGCGGTTGGTAAGTCTTCGGCTGTCGCACTGGAGCGAACCGCATACGCGTGATCTCGCCCCAGCTTCGTCCAGGCATCGATGATCACTGATTTTATTTGTTCAGAAAGCGTGACGGTAAGCAAGTGATCACGAATTCTCTGTCCCAATAAGCGGATTTCATCGAGCTGTTCCGGCTTTAATTGATTAAGCGAGTCCAACAATGCATCCATCTCATTACTGGTTTCGATGAAATGGCGGTAAGCCGCTGTCGTGACGCAAAACCCGGGGGGAACAGGAAACCCGGCTTTACACATTTCCCCCAGGTTGGCTCCCTTCCCTCCGACATCACTCAAGTTCGCGCGATCCATTTCGTTGAATAACAGAACGTATGTTTCTATCCTTCTCACTCCCTTAGCCACACTTATATTGACTACGTGGTCAATACAATCATATTGTATTATGACCGCATGGTCAATGGTGTTTATTCATTAATTATCAAGCAATGAAGACGGGATAGGCAGATAAAAAAGTTTGGGATATCAACTACACTTTGATCGGCAAAGTCAAAACCAAGGGTCGCCTCACCCTATTTCCGGTATCCCGCAACTAAATGACCGATAATATATCATTTTATAATGCGCCAACATATTTATTAGACACGCCCTAGTGGAAACAAAATTTTATTCACAAAGAACTTTGATTGTAGTATATTTTAGATGAAGGAAACTTTTTTGGTCTGTAGCTAAAATCAGCTTGCGATATAAACGTGAATTTTTTTGCTCTTAAATTTGCCTCGGCGCAAAACTTATGGTCTGGCGCATAAATATTCGAAAGAAAGGGGTAGGGTGAAATGAAAAGTTCAATAAAGTTGGATTTGGAACAAGCGAACACGCAAGAAATGGAACTCGGATGGCGCCAAAAACGTGAACTGCCCAGTCTTTCCGAAGTATATCGATCTTTGCCGGTTCCGGCGAAAGGATCTTGGTTCCGCAAGTTTTTAGCTTTTGTCGGCCCGGGATATCTCGTGGCGGTTGGATATATGGATCCGGGGAACTGGGCTACCGATTTGGCAGGGGGATCGCTTTTTAATTACACGTTGTTATCGGTCATTTTGCTTTCAAATATGATGGCGATATTACTGCAAGCGTTAGCCGGGAAATTGGGGATTGTAACGGGAAGAGACCTTGCGCAAGCTTGCAGGGATCATTATAGTAAGCCGGTAGCCATGGGCTTATGGGTATTGTGCGAGTTGGCCATTGCGGCATGTGATCTGGCGGAGCTTATCGGTTCGGCGATTGCGCTGAACTTACTGTTTGGCATTCCGTTGCTTTACGGGGTCATGTTGACGGCATTAGATGTATTGCTTGTTTTGCTCTTGCAGAATAAAGGTTTTCGTTATATTGAGTCCATTGTCCTTTCCTTAATCATTATCATCGGGGCTTGTTTTGTGGTGGAGCTGATTTTGGTTAAGCCAGATGTTTTAGGGATAGCAAAAGGATTTATCCCCAGCGCCGAAATAGTGACTAATCCTGAGATGCTGTATATCGCCATTGGCATTCTGGGGGCTACAGTCATGCCTCATAATTTGTATCTTCACTCTTCCATTGTGCAGACGCGAAGATATGAATTGACTCCGGAAGGAAAAAAATCGGCTATCCGTTTCGCTACGATGGACTCCACCATCGCACTGTTTTTCGCTTTATTCATCAACGCTGCCATCCTGATTCTTTCCGCATCCGCTTTTCACCAATCAGGCAAGGTGGTAGAAGATATCAGCCAAGCGTATGAGTTGCTTGCGCCGTTATTGGGAACTTCCATTGCCAGTGTATTATTTGGTGTTGCCTTGCTTGCATCAGGGCAAAACTCTACCTTGACAGGGACGCTGGCCGGCCAAATTGTCATGGAGGGCTTCTTGAACATAAGATTGAAGCCGTGGTTGCGCAGATTAATCACAAGATTAATCGCCATTGTCCCGGCTGTTGCCGTTACCGCCCTTTATGGTTCAGAAGGCACGATGCAACTATTGGTGCTAAGCCAGGTGATTTTATCTTTACAGCTTTCTTTTGCTGTCATACCACTTGTCCAATTTACCAGTGACAAACAGAAAATGGGGGAATTCACCAATCCTCTATGGTTGCAGATTCTCGCCTGGACAGTTGCCGTCGTCATCGCGGGACTAAATGCTTATCTGTTGTACAGCACACTTTTTGGGTGATCAATCAACATCAGCATGGAAGGTGAAAGTCACCCGGTTTTCCACAAGTTAAGGAAAACCGGGTGCTTTTTTTAAACGGGTATTTTGAACGGATGCGGATTCGTATCCTGTTGTCAGCACAAGAGGTTCGGGAGAAGTCCCCATTTTTTGCATATAAAAAATGGGGATGGAGAAAATTTAAAGTGGCTAAAGAAATAGCTTTTCAATTATGATTGAACGTAAAAATTAAATGAGAAGGAGGCGAAGAGGATAAGATCGAGGAATGTCTTTATCTTGTTGTTTTTAACTTTTGTTATGTTGCTTCCACTTCAGGTTGTTTGTGCCAAAGAAAATAAGCCAAGAGAAGTTTGGGTACTGGTTGACTTGTGGAAACACAGGCTCTATGTAATGAAAGGAAGGCAAATCAAAGCCGAATTTGTCATCGGAATTGGCAAAGAGGAAACTCCCACTCCGATCGGAGAATGGTTCATTGTAGACAAAGGGAAAAACTGGGGAGGCGGTTTTGGGCCTTGTTGGGTCGGGCTAAATGTTCCCTGGGGACGGTTTGGCATTCACGGAACCAACAAACCTTATTCAGTCGGCAAACAGTCAAGTCATGGGTGTCTACGACTATTGAACACGGATGTTGAGAAGTTATTTGAAATGGTGCCGCTTGGAAGCAAGGTGATCATTGAGGGCCCAATATTAGGCGTGAATGAAAATGAAAAAATGTCCAAGCTGGTGCAAGGGCAAAAAGGGACATTGGTCCAACTGGTACAAAATCGACTTTACCATGCTGGATATTACAACGGGGAGACAGACGGCATTTTTGGACGGGAGTTGGAAAAGGCCGTGTTGCGGTTCCAGGAAGATCATGGATTGATAAAAGACGGGCAAATTTATATAGAAGAATATCTTGCATTGGGACTGCTGGAGTAAAATTGGATATGATGACAACCCTTTCATTGGAGAGTTTTTTTATTTCCGTGAGAATTGAGGTGGAAGTAAGCGATTTTTATTTTCATTGGGCTCATTTAATCATAAACAAGTTTGTATCATAAACAAATGAACCAACAACAAATGAACCAACAACAAATGAACCAACAGAAAATGCGGTTATGCGAGAATATGGAAATCCCTTTTTCATAAGCCAACTGGGTTCCAATCCCACTTTAAAAAGGAAGCCGATTTATACATCCGCAAGAGGGAGATGAGAGAGAATGGGTCAATCATTTGCGTGATCAGCGTGTTCGGGATTTTCCAAAGGTGTGGAATAATGAAAACCCAGGCATTGCGATGCCTGGGTTTGCTTGGGTGAGGGATGTACTGTTATTTCGTCTCCGGAATACGTCGCAAGCTTTCCATCCGCATGTTCCAAGATGGCATTGCCGGATGGATCACAGACGAGATAGTGAAGGTGAGAGGTGCTTTGGCTAATGCGGATGAGTTTGGCAGACTCCAGCACTTCTTGGGCGGAACAACAGGTATCCAACATATACTGAATCCACTGAAGCTCTTTCACGGCGGGGCGATCATCCACTTCAGGGTATTGGGTTTCAGGCAAGGTCATCTGTTCCACCACGAGCCCTTTCTCGTTCATGCCCCCTACGGGAAACTCCTTTCCTGTTTGGGAAAAGGTAAGACTTCCATATTGCGAGACCCATGTCAGGGGTTGTTCGGGAGGCATGATAAGGGCCGTTTTTTTCAAACCCCGTGAGTTGGTGAACAGGCAGCCGTCATCATAAAAAATATCCAAATTCTTTCCGACGATCCGTTGCTCACCGTTTCTGAGAAAAAAAGTTGTGCACATTTTTTTCACCTGTCTTTTCTAAGGTTGACCCGCATTCCTCGATTTTTTTGGCAAGTTATATCCCCGGTCATGATAAGGCTGTAACCGATCCAACCATTTTTGCTCCAACTTCTTCAATTCGTCCCGATACTTGTTCAGTTCATCGAAATGGAGGATGATTTCCTCTTGGGGCTTGATTTGTTCAAGGATGTCAAAGGTGAACGCTTCTTCACCATAGTGGTTCCAGTCTGCCTGCAAGGCGCGATTGGAATGCCGTCCCAAAGAGAGGACAAACTTCTCCCGGTTGAAGATACTGTCCAAATTCATGCTGCCTCCGATCAAAATCTTCCCATTGGCTTGGTTCGCGATTTGATAAACCCCCATCGGACGATGTGTTTGCTTGTAATTTTTGGCGATTTGTTTTCTTTTTTGTTTATCCATTTAAATCATCCCTTTCCGTTAAAGGACCCAATATTGACGACCATCAGGTGTTCTGTCCATGAAACCGTACTCAATCAGGTAGCGTCTTAATGTGACATAATCAGGATAAATCCGCTCCAAAATGCGATTCACTTCCAATTCACTGTATTTGCGGTTTGGCGCAAACTTGGTGATCAGATGTTTGAGGATGGCCACTTTGCGTTTTTCTTTCTTGGGAAAATCGGCGAGTGGTCCGTCTGGGCCATCCGGAAAGTATTTATCCAAAATTTCTTGTTTTTCCGCTTCGGTGAGGTCGTAGCGTTGGTCAAGCATCCGGGCATGGCGTGGGGGATGGATCCATTGGGTTGGTTTGGCGGAATGCGCTTCGGTCAATTCCATCAGGGCGAGGAGCACTTTGGCTTGTTTCATTTTCTCCCTCAAGGTAAAGCGGTGGTGCCGAATGGTGGAGGTGCTTCCACCGCCAAGCTCCTGAACGATTTCTTTATCGGTAAGCCCTTGGAAGAAGTAGCCCAACAATTTTTTTTGCAGGTCGGTCAAGCCCGTCACCTTTTTGTCCAAACCCAATAAGTATGCAAACATCGAACCATGCTCTTTATGGATATGATGCTTGGTGAATCGTTCCGCCTCATAGAAAGTGTGATTGTCGGAATAGATGATGCCTTGCTCAAAGGTTTGGCCACACACCAAACAAACATAGGCATCAGCCTCTTGATCATAAACATAGCCGCGCTTTAATTCTTCCACGGATGCGTCCCAAAACAAATCGGATAGGTCCTTCATATCCAAACAAACCCCTCTTTTGTTTGTTTTATTCATAAACATAATATGATATCGTTTATCTAATTGCAATAGTGAATGCGTAACTGTGGTGTATTTATTATTATATCTTTGCAATAAAACCCCCAGATAGGTCTTGAAGAGCTTGCGCCTGCCATTTTAAAAATCAAACATATTGCGACACATAGAAGTCATCGTTTTTCCCATTTGCTTCACTTGTCCATCGGTGCTCATCGGGAAAAGGTTTTGGAGCCGCCTCCTATCGATCAACTTGCTTTGCCACACCTGCCCTAATAGCGGAAACAGATGCAGACGAAGCGGGGTTCTATCGAAGATATGGATTTTTCTATCAAATAGATATTTAAATTATTATTCACTTAAAAAGTGGAGGGAGCCCATCCTTGCGAGAAAAGCTAAAGTGCAAGGAAACATGAGTTGTAGGGTTTGATCAAACCTTCACTGGATTAAGAGGCATCAGCATTTTTTATGCGTCTGCGATTGGAATTGATAAGATTGGGAACGAATAACAAGTACGTTTTTTGTATAAAAAATCCCGCTATACCATAAACAAGTTTGTGATACAAACGAAAAGTTGAACAAATACAAACATACCAAGGCATGATGGTAAACCCTCAAAAACAAACAAGGGGGTAACAAAAAAAGTGGGAACTATAAAAAGCGGAGGGATTTCCCGTGAGTCAACAAACCTTGGAACTGTATGGGCGAATCAAAAGCTTTTCGATCATCTGAAAGAACTTCCACAAAACATCTATAACCAGGAAATGCAGAGTGTATTACCTTCCATTTCAAAAGCGTTTTCGCATATTTACGTTGTCGATCACATCTGGTTAAAAGTGATGTCCGGTGAGCGTTTCGAAAGTATCAGGGGGATGATGGACAAACTAGAGGAGGAGACGAAAGGGGAAAGAAGGATTCGATTTTTTGCCGCTTATCTGAGCGGTACAAAACATTTCTCCGGTAACACCCGGAGATGGAGAAGCCTGTTTCCATCGAACATTCTCTTTATGGGCAGTTGAAAATTAATCTTTCCGAACTGGTTCAGCATGTGGTGAACCACGGAACATATCACCGTGGGAATATCACGGCCATGTTGAGGCAATTGGACAACAAAGGGACGTTCACGGACTTTATCTTTTATTTGTATGTCAAGCGCAATCAAACGGAGTAACTTTTCTCCGTACTGCGAACTACTACTCAGGTGTTAAGCCCGAGTGGTTAATTTTATCCGTTCACACACGAATCATTGAATCTTTCGTTTTTGGTCACATCACCTTCACATTTTGCCGAAAGGCGAAAGCGGATAATATATGATATGATGACAATTGAAAATGGTTGGGACGGAGGTTTGTTCCATGTCGAGTCAAGAGTTCTTTCAAGTGTTTTTATATTGGAGTAACTGGGACTACAAATTGAATTTGGTTTTCCTGGCGGTGGGCATGCTGTACATCTGGCTAACGGGACCGTTTAGACACCGTTTCAAAGATGCGGAATCGGTGTCCGGATGGAAAAAGATATCTTTTTTAATCGGGTTAATCCTTTACTATTTCGCTTTGGGAAGTCCGCTTAATTTGATGGCGCATGAATTGTTCAGCATGCATATGTTACAGATGTCTTTTCTGTATTTCGTGGTGCCACCTTTATTATTGCTGGGCATGCCTGCCTACTTGTTGCGTCCTGTCGTTTCGATTAAAGGTTTGCAAAGCGTGATTCGTTTCTTTACTAAACCATTGATCACTTTATTTTTCTTTAATGGTGCGATGACTTTCTACCACGTGCCAGTCGTTTTCGATACGATCATGAAGGAACCGGTCTGGCATTATGTTTCGCACGGGTTGTTGTTGTTTGCGGCCTTATGCATGTGGTGGCCCATTGTTGCCCCGTTACCCGATTGGGATCGTATAAAGCCCATTCATAAATTGGGACTCATTTTCGCAGATGGTTTTTTACTCACTCCTGCGTGCGCGATGATCACTTTTACCGATTCGGTCCTGTTTAAAGACTACATGGACATGTCGCAAATGTTTCCAATTATGAGCCCCATTCATGACCAGCAATTGGGCGGCGTAATTATGAAAATCATGCAGGAAATCGTTTATATTACGGCGATTGGTCTGGTGTTCTTAAAATGGATCCGGCAGGAAAGAGTGAAAGACGAGGCTGAATTGCGGGAGTGGCAACAACAAAACAACATGAAGCTCAAAGAATCATGAGAGTGGCAGTGCGGCATATGAAAAAGGTTGGAGTTGCCTCTCTTGTTTGCCTCTCTCTTTTGTTTGTCGTCACCGCTTGTCAGAGCACGGGTGGTGAAAAGTCGCCTGCGGCGACCCAGACTGCCGGGCCGCAGGATGTGTATCTTCAGCATTGCGCCAACTGCCATGGTGGAAACTTGGAGGGTGGATTTGGGCCTGCTTTGAAAAAAGTGGGAAGCAAATATGCCAAAGACGAGATTCTCCACATTATCCAAAAAGGAAAAGGCAACATGCCATCGCAGGATTATGTGGACAAAAAAGATCAAGCGACCTTGGCGGAATGGCTTTCACAACAGAAATAAAATATTTTCAAAACAAAAAAACGCTATTCTTTCTTTGGAGACACCGAGAAAGGATAGCGTTTTTTAGTGAACTTCCAGAAACGCCCTTGCTTGCGGTGTTTATGCGTTTTTACCCACAACTGTGCCCAGCTAAGAGTGAGACTTTATATCGTTCTGTGACCGTTTGTCGTTTAAAAGAATACAGTAAAGGTAAAAAGTGAATGGAGTTCGCTTATGAAACAACAACCTGTTCGTCCAATCCCGCTTTCTTCGTCTCTGCCCGAGCAGTGTTGTGCGATATTTCCGGCGATATCGGGGCAAAGGGGGGAATTAGAGAAAAGCCGCGTGCTGCTCAACCCTTCTGTCGACGTATTGCAATCATTACCTGAACAAAGTGATCGGATCATCGCTTACGACATGTTGCCTTCCCAGGAAGCTCTTCCTCTCTTGCGTGGACGCACGGTATGGGTTCCTTCTTTTGCGTTTCGTTATCATTGCCAACAACACCAAGTGAAAACGGAAGTACGGTATCCCGTTCCCCGCGCTGTCATCCAGTTAGTCAGACGGAAAAAAGAAGCGAAACAACACCTCAGTGCAGCGCAGCAACTGCTGTTGTGGGTTGATGAGTGTTTGATTCCGCAGAGTGAAAAGACGAGTCTCTTGGATACGCTACAACAAACCTGCCGGATGTCACCTCGATTGAAAGTTGTGTGGGTGACTGAGCAAAAAGAGGCGAGACATAAACATATTTGGTTAATTCCCCGTGATGAAGTTGAACGCAATGAACTTTGGTATGGAGCGGACCTCTTGCTTACGGTGGGTCCGACGGATCAATCGTTTGTTCCTCTGCACGTTCAATGCCTTCATACAGGGATTGTTGTGCTGACGGATGGAGCCGGTGACCATGATGAATGGATACGCCATCAATTTTCTGGAGTGGTGCTTAATCCAAAAACGCTCAATAAAGAACTGCGCTCTTATTTGTTGATGATGGCAGACAACCCTACCTGGCTGCTGGGACTAAAAAGAAATGGGCAATCTCTCTTACGCAGAATCAGAGGAATGGGTGAGGCGATAGAAAGTGAGTGAACCATTGACGTCTAGCATTATTGTTCCCACAAAGAATCAATGGGCCAGTGTATGGCGGTGTATTTTTAACCTTCGACAATATACGGATGAACCTTACGAGATCATCTTAGTGGACAATGCCTCTGATTACATTCCCGACTTCATCTTGAACCAGGAAGACATTTATTTCATCCGCAATGGGTGGGACAGAGGAGATGTCGCTGCGGTCAATCAAGGAATGCGGAAAGCGTCCGGTAGCTATATTGTCTGGTTGAAACAAGACACGTTGCCTTCATATCGTTGGTTAACCCAGTTGATCAAAGTTCTCAAAGAGGAACCTTCAGTTGGAATGGTCGGGCCGATGTCCAATTGGGGCATTAATGAGCAACGCATTCCAGTTCCATTTCAAACCCCCAGCAAAATCCATCGTTTCAGCAACCAATATAACCACAGTGACCCACGTCATTGGAAGGAAGTCGAGCGTCTTCAGTCCTTCTGTTGTGTCCTTCCTCGAGAAGCGGTGGAAAAGGTGGGAGAACTGGATGAATGGTATGGAATGGGGAGCCATGAGATGGATGATTATGCGCTTCGGTTGAAGCAAGCGGGGTATCGGTTGCTCGTGGCCGGGGATACTTATCTTCACCGGTTTTATGAAAAAGAAGTCGATAAGGACTCCATTCGTGAGAGAAAGAAGAGGGAATGGCAGAATCAACGGTACTTCATTCACAAGTGGGGGACACAAGTTGGCCCGTTTATGCCTTGATATCTGAAAGAGGAAACACGCTTTGAGACTTCACACGACTGAAGCCGTGGACTTTCAATCGGCATTTATGTAAAAAGAAAACGACTGTAAAATCGTCGACCAGTCAAATGTGGACGCTGGAGACTTCCAGCGTATTTTTTATGGTGAGATAAGCTGAGGTTAAAGCGGATGAATCTGAATAAGCGATCTTCAGATGAAACGGTTTTTGTTTCCCTTGAACCTTATAGCAAACATTTGTGAAAAAGGGTTTTGACCTGGTTGGGACATGCTGCCATAGCCACTGGATATCTTCCATCATATAGTCAATCGAGGTAACAAAGCCAATCCCGCAGTATTCCAAATATACCTTTTGCTCGTCCACAGATTCATGATGCATGGTCGTCACATAATATTCCACTGCTTTGGGCGGAAAACCCAGGGCTAATCCCACTTCCCGATGATAACAGGGGGAATCGGGGAGTAGGGGATGCGTTTGTTGCAGAAAGCGTTGTTTCTCCGCTTTCGTTTGAAAATATAAGAGTTGGTCCATCTTATGGATTTTCACTTTAGTACTGGGATAAGTTGATAATTTCAGCAAATCTGCGGCATGATATAATTGATAATGCGGATTTGTAAGTAAAGCAGGCTTATAGCCTTGTAAAAACGATTCAATGTCCTTCATTCCACTCGCTCCTTGCAAAGGTTCGATTTGAAATATTTATACCCTAACCACGGAAATCCTTTTTATCTTTCCTCCCATTTCCGTTTATATAAGGAGGCATTGCGATTGACAGAGATTTTTCTTGTCCGGCATTGTCAAGCGGCAGGCCAAGAAAGAGAGGCGCGCTTGACACAACAAGGAATCGAACAGGCCCAACAATTGGCCGAGTTTTTCGCTGCGGTCGAAATCGAACACATCGTGTCGAGTCCTTATGTGAGAGCGGTGGATTCCATCAAACCGACAGCGCGGAAAAAAGGGCTGTCGATTCATACAGATGAGCGGTTGGTCGAACGAAAATTGGCTGGCGAGCCGCGTGAGGATTGGCGAACATGTTTGCGACAAACCTTTGGGGATTTGGATTTATGCTTTGAGGGAGGCGAGTCCAGCCGAGCGGCGATGCTGCGAGCGGTCGCGGTCTGCGAGGAGAGACTCCGTACAGTTCAAGGGAGCGTCATCATGGTATCTCATGGAAATCTAATCACATTATTGCTTAAATATTTCGATCACAGCATCGGATTTGAAGATTGGGAACAAATGACGAATCCGGATGTGTATCGAATTTGGCATGAGGATGGCTGGAAAATAGAACGAAATTGGCGTTAGAAAAAGAGCCTTAGGCCAGTATGTGGCTAAGGCTCCCGACGCTTAAGCGGCATGATCGTCTGTCGCTTTTTTTCGCTTTGGCAACGGAAGTTTCGAAAAAAAGATGATACTGAGCAAAATGAGGCACATCCCGATGATGGTTCCAGCCGTAATGGTTTCATCGAGAAACATCACGCCCCAGATCACCCCAAAAGCGGGCACCAACATGGTGACATAGGTTGTTTGGGTTGGACCGACTTCTTTTAACAACCGAAAATACAACAAATAGGCGAAAGCAGTGGATAAGACCGCCAATGCCAAAATGGAGAGATTCACTGAAAGAGAGGGAAGCTTAGCTGGAACATCCAACGCAGAAAACGGCAAGACGCAGACCGTCGAACCGAATAATTGGCCGATCGACAAGGATAAGGGTGAAGCATCAAAATATTTCTTGGCATAGGTTGAGCCGATCCCATAGAAGAGAGCCGCTAGAAGTGAGGCTAAGATGGCAAGGATCGTGCTGGTTGTCAACTCCATGGGAGACCATCCAACCAATACACAGACGCCGATAAATCCGACAAAAAGTCCAAGCCCTTTCTGCAACGTAATCCATTCCTTTAGCCACACGCGGGCAACCAGCGCCGTGAAAAGCGGAGTAGTAGCGTTTAATATGGCGGCAAAAGACGAAGTGATATGGACTTCGGCGTAAGAAATCAAGACAAAGGGAAGTGCCGTATTGATGAGGCCGAGCAGGTAATATTTTTTCTGATCTTTTTTAATGGTGAAGGGAATTTTTAGCAAATAAGCATAAACTACCAGAGTCAACAGGGCAATCCCCACTCGCAGCAATACCAGAAAGACCGGTCCCACCACTGGAGACGCCACACGAATGTAGAGGAAAGAAGCGCCCCATAATGCTGCAAGCGCAAACAAGAGTCCGATGTTTTTCAGATTCATCCCAGCCAAACCTTTCTATACTCGCAATGTTTCTCCCTTTTAGTTTAATCGAAACGAATGGATCTTCATATAGAAAAAATAAAAACCACCGAGTTTTTGCCCGGCGGCATCATGGTTCACATCAAAAATTGTCCCAGCTGATGGGCGTCATGATGAAAGTCTGATCCGCCGGTTACGAAGAGGTGGTGTTTTTCTGCCAAATGTATTAATTTATTGACATCGCGTGGGCGGTGTTCACGATGCCAGACTTCCAATCCGTCCAACCCCAAAGAAATCATTTCCTCGATATGGGTTGGATTTTTGATATAGTACGGATGGGCTAGGACGGCGACTCCTCCGGCATCATGGATCATTGTGATCCCCTCTTCTAACGAAATGCCGGTCAAATCGATGTTTGCTGGCCGGCCATCACCCAAGTAATGGTAAAAAACGTCACGCACACTATAAAGGTACCCTTTGGCCACGATTGCCTTGGCGATATGGGGGCGGGTAATCACGCCATCTTGGCTTTGCCGCTTGACATCTTCTAGGGTAATCGGCATATTTAATTGGCGGAATTTTTCGATGATTTTCCGTGCCCGTTCTTCCCTTTCTAGTTGGATGGCGCGTAAATTATGCTGCAATCGGCGTGAGTCCTTTATGTTATATCCTAACAAATCCACATTGCGCTTTCTCCACCGTGTGCGGATTTCCACACCTGGAATCACCGAAAGTGGAATATGCTGACTCGCTTTCACGGCTTCCGACACGCCTTCCAGTGTATCGTGGTCTGTGATCGCGATTGTTTGCAACCCCAGGGTGAACGCCTTTTCCACTATTTCCGTTGGAGAGTAAATCCCGTCAGAAGCGCGGGTATGAATATGTAGATCAAATGTTCCTGGCTCGAGATCATTCAATATATTCATTTTTTAACCCCCTGTAACATCTATATTATACTAATATTAAGAAAAGATGAAACAGGAAAATTTTCTTACTCGTTCCAGGATGAACTCCACCTACTGGCAGAAGAACCACGAAGACATCTATCTGCCGTTTGGGAAAGTCATCAATCGGCATGAAACGAGAAGATGTCTTGGTTGCTATTAATATCCAACTGCACAGTGATTGGTCATCAATGTAACTGTCTCGGTGTCATGGATACTGAAATCGCAAAGCGGATTTGTGATCTTTACCCTGAAGTATACGAAGCAGATCAGAACTATCCTATTCCATTTGGAGAAAAGCGATTAGGACACTTATCCTGTGCATGGGTGAAGGATAAATATGTCGGAAGTCGCTTAGTATATAATCTTTATGGTCAACATCGTTATGGAAGAAAGGGAAACTATACGGTTGTTCGTAAGCTTGAACAAGCATTAGAAGAAATGATGAAAAAAATCGAATCAGTGGAAGATTTGTGTGGAGAAGAGTGGATTAAAGTTGGTCTTCCATACGGAATGGGTGCGGAATTCGTAAGCGGGGATTGGAATGAGATAATGCATGTGATCGAAAAAGTATCTAATCAGTTTTATCGTGATATTTATCTATATCAGTTACAATGAATCTTTCAGAAAGGACCTTGGATGAGCAGAAGATTAGAGGAACTGATATCAATGCTCATTTCAATACGGGAAGTTAGAACTTCTAAGTCTTGAATTCCCGGAGAAAAAAGATAGTGAAATGGGTTGAGCTCATTCAAAAAGAAAATAAAAAAACAAGGCGGCAGGTATCATCCGCTGCCTTGTGCTTGCATCAGAGAAAATGATAAAAATTTATTTCACCACTGCTTTCACGAAATACGCATGCTCGTACGCGTAGTAATCATCCGAACGATTCTGAAAGTAACTATCCTGGATATCCGATGGGCTGAGATGTTCCACCAAGCGTAAGCCTACCGATTCAAGCTCAGAGGCGAGGGTGGAGGGATCGAGTCCCGTCACCATAGGCTCGCCCGCCTGACGCAACATAGCTTGCATAATGTTCACACGTGCTGCGGCTTTTTCGGGAATAAATGCATCATTATCCCAGTAATCAAAGATGATCTTACTACCTGCGGGGCTGATGTCTGTGATCGTACGGAGTGTGTGAAAAACCACATCGTACGGTAAGTAATGAATTACGCCGAGCCAGCTGAAAAAGGTGGGCGCTTTTGGATCGTATAATGTGTTCGCTAATTCGGTATGCAGTTTTTGTTTCGTAAAGTCGACCGGAATAAAATGTAGATTAGATGGAATGTCCCACCCTAGCTCAGTGAGGCGCTTTCGCTTGAAATCTTGCGTAGCGGGATGATCGATCTCGAAGATTTGAAAATTGTGTTGCAACTCAGGATTCCGAAACGCAAAGGTATCCATTCCGGCGCCGAGAATAACATATTGTGTTATCCCTTGCTGAATAGCTGCTTTTAGATGATCTTCCGTATATCTTGAACGACTGAGGAAGAGGGAAGTTGGAAAGTAAGATTGTACCATGGATTTGATTGCATCCACCCGGTCGGGGCACTGAGCCGCACGCTCTGGGTCAATTATTGGCAGTGCGGTCGCCATTGCGTTATCAAACGCTACAAGATCTTCCTCGGTGAGCAATCTAGGTGCCATAAAATCGTCAAATATTTTAGGCATTGCGTAAACGGCATGGTGGGCTCGAAGGTAGGCACTCATAAGTGCAGTTCGTTTTATTTTGGTTTCGTCCATTCGTATTCCTCCCTAATAGTGTTCTACTATGTATCATAGTAACTCTTGTAATGATATGGAATGATTCTACTTTCTTCTTTCAATCAGCTTTTGTTGGTATCTCGAATATACCCCAGCCACTCATGATGTTTTTCATCGATGCTCATAGTACCCATTCCGATGCGTTGTTTCTTGAGAATATTATAAGGGTATTGCGAATGTTGAGGAAATGAAAAAGGCGATCGGACGCGTTTTTTTCGGGGTTAGCAGGAATGGAAATGTGAGTTATTGTATATTACATTAAGCTGAGCCTTTAATGAGAATAACTACTACATATGTGAGGAAATTCCTATGACTATGAAAACAAGAGAAACGTTGCCCGGGCATTTGCTTTACGATATTTTTGACTCCGACTTGTCTGTTTCTTATTTGGTTGAATCATACGATGAATGGAGACAAAATTGGAGGCAGGTGCCCACATTCGTGTCAGACTGTTTCGAATTGATCGCTGCCAAGCATGGGTTTGATCAACATAAGATGGATGAAAAGAGAGAGCATGTCCTTGAAGAGATCAGGGAAGCCCATCCCGAGGTTTGGCTTTATCTCCATCCGGATGGCGTATTTAGCAAGTATCATTATGACTATGCCCGCTCCGCTTTTTGGTGCCGATATCAGTACCGCAAGATGGGGATTTCGGAAGAAGAGGGACAGGAATAGTAGGAGGTGTGGCAAATGGTTGGAGAGAATCAGCCAGATCAAAAACGAAAAAACCGAAGATTCAACAGATAAATCATCGTTTGTATCATTAGGAAGAGGAACAGCAGACATGCCATCAAGTTGTGAAAGACAGTTTCGCCCGGTCACCGAGAAAGGTGGCTTTTTTACTGCTTTTTAAAAGTCCGGCTAACCGATCTACAACAAGACTTCACACCAGGAAGCGATTGGTTAAAAAAACGAAAGGAACCCTTTTGGTTTCTTTCGTTTTTTACAAGAAAAAAGAATATTTGACATCTTTTTGTTAGATTTAGCTGGCAGGATTCCGCGACAGAAATGTTAAAAAATAACAAAACAGAAACAGACCAGTAGAAAGGGAAGGGTTATGAGTATCGATATTAGCCTCCAAACGTTTAAACGTGTCGAAGAAAAAGCGCTAGCAGCACTGAGACAGGGATTTACCGCTAAAGATGGCTTGCGGCGGGCCTATATGGCCATGTTGGCTGAAGGGTTGAGTCAACAAGAAGTCGATTTTTTGTTTAATTGGGTCGTCAACTGTATCCTTACCGCCGATGCGCGTCAGTTAATCATGAAAGAAGGGCATCGGACGGAGATCAAGGACAAGTTTCGCCGGGAATTAGGAATCGCTTGGCAGGATATCCCGATAGCGCACGGAATTTCACGCAATAAGTCAGGGATATATCACCTGAAACGCTATCATTTAGTTGATGAGCAACCTTATTCTTTCTGATGCCATTCGCGCACCGTATCGCGAATATGGTCCAGTTGTTCCCAGTATTTGGCGATGGCCGTTTTGCCGTCGTGTGTGATGCGGATGGTCGTGTGTGGAATCTTTTTCCGCACAAATTGTTTGCTGATATCTACATAGCCGGCTCTCTCCAATTTGGATAAATGGGATGAAAGATTGCCCTTGGTCAGACCAGTGAGTTCTTGCAAGAAGAGAAATTCCGCCATGGTGCAAGCTTCTAGCGCACTCATGATCGCTAATCGTGCAGGTTCATGAATCAATTTATCCAAACGTGTCATTTCTTTAAAAGGCATCATAAGGAACCACTCCATTTCGGCAAATCGATTTATGTATGTAACTAGTTTGTATTATAAACGCTAAATGGAAATGTGCAAAGATTTCTCCAACGCAGAAACCCAATGAACGATGTACATGTGATAAAATCTACAGTAACCTGCGAAAATGAAATCATTCCACGGAGGGAATTCACTTGATTGAACTTGATACGCTTCTTACTTTTTTGGCTTACTCAGTCAGCTTAACCCTGTTGCCTGGTCCTGACATCTTGTTTGTTCTCTCCCAAAGCGTGTTTCAAGGCAAAAAAGACGGGCTCGCGATCTCGCTGGGGCTGTGTACGGGTTTGATCGCGCATACCTTGGCGGCGGCATTAGGCGTTTCGATGATATTGTATCACTCGGCATTGGCCTTTCATGTCCTAAAGATTGCGGGTGTGGCGTACCTGTTGTATCTGGCTTGGCAATCGTTGAAAGCGACGGGGGAGGCTTCGCTTCAGCCAGCGGAGAAAAAACAAAGCTTAGGTGCCTTATATAAACGGGGAATCCTGATGAATTTGCTCAATCCGAAGGTCTCTATCTTCTTTCTCGCTTTTTTTCCCCAGTTTGTTGAGGCGCAGGCAGGTCATGTGCCGCTGCAAATGTTGACCTTGGGGTTTGTGTTCATCGCCCAAGCCCTTGTGATTTTCACCGCCGTCTCTCTCATCGCCGGAAAGTTGGGTGAACGCTTTTTACAAAAACATCTCAAGGGCAAATGGGTCAACTATGGTACGGCTGGAATTTTTGCCTTATTGGGAATTCGGTTGGCTTTCGTAGAAAAATAAGCAAAGCTGTTTAAAATCCGGTCCATAGGTGAACAGTAAAAAATGGGTGAAGAAAGTGAAAACATGGTTAAACTCACCAATGGTTGCCGCATGGATCGGTTTGGTAAGCAATATTGTCCTGACTATAATGAAGATTGGTGTTGGATTTGCGTTCCGGAGCCCATCGCTGGTCGCGGATGGAGCCCACAATGCCGCCGATGTGATCGCCTCTGGGGCAACATTGGGTTCAATGCGCGTATCCAAACAACCGGCTGATGAGGATCATCCCTATGGGCATGGAAAAGCGGAAGTCATCGCATCGGGAATCGTGGCCGTCATCTTGTTTATCATTGGCCTTTATATGATTTATCACTCCATTGAATCGCTTTTTGAACCGGCGGTGAAGGCGCATTGGTTATCCTTCGTCGCCGCTCTCTTTTCACTGATCTGGAAGCAATTTCTCTATGTTTATACCATTCGCGTCGGACGGGAAACGAAAAGCAAAGGATTAATAGCCACGGCTTATGATCATTTAACGGATGTTTATGCATCCCTGGCCGCCGTGATTGGGATAGGAGCGGCGATTGCGGGCCAATCTTATCATCTGCCTTATACTCAGTATGGCGATCCCGTGGCCAGCATTATCGTATCTCTGTTAATCCTTAAAATCTCCCTGCACATGGGACGCGAATCGATCGATATTTTAATGGAACGAAATTTACCCGGAGAGAAAATCAACGAATATGCGCGAATCATCTTAAGCATTCCGCACGTCAAACGAATCGATCGCATCCGCGCCAGAGAACATGGCCATTATACCATCGTCGATGTGCGGGTGGGTCTTCCTGGAGAGTTGACAATCCAAGAAGGACACGATACCGCGCGAAAGATTAAGCAAGCCTTGATGGAGGTTGATGGGGAAATACAAGAGGTCCTCATCCACTTAAATCCGTGGTATGAGGGGAAGGGATAGAGCCTGAACGGTTTTCAGGCTCTTTTTGTTGCGCGTATGTAACGGGGTTTCACGGCGAGTCGTTTTTTTCCTGTCCCCCGATCGATAAATATACGCCAATCCCGATGCAAACCGCTCCGATAAAGAAAGAAACGGTTAAACGTTCGCCTAACAGCCAAGCTCCCAACAAGCTTCCGACTATCGGCTGAAGGAAAAAGAACAGGGAACCCGTAGCCGCATCCGTATATTCAAATCCTTTGTTCCACAGATAAAACGCCAACGCGGTGGAAATCACACCCAGATACACGATACCCAACCAGAGCCACGGGTTCATGGGGAAGGAAAAATTGGTTGTTTGCGCTTCATGCCACGCGATCGGCGCGGTAAAGAGGACACCAAACAAACTGGCCCATAAGGTAACAGTAAGGGAGGTGTACTTGCGAGTTTGCACCCGGCTTAAGACGGTATAAAGAGCCCAAGTCACGGCAGCGGCGATCAAGGCCAAGTTGCCCCAGGTTGTTGCTGTGCTTGGGTCTGAAGAGATGCCAGATAGATCGCTTACGATCAATACACCGAGTGTGGCGATGGTGATAGAAACGATTTTGCGGGCACTCATTTGTTCACGCAATAACCACCAAGCGAATAACGAGATTAATGCCGGTGACGCGGAGGTGATGAGTGAGCCCATGGCCGCTCCCGATAGGCTCGTGCCGACAAACTGGAACCCGATTGAGCCCGTGTATCCGATTAGGCCTATCAAGCCCAACATGACCAAATCCCGATTGGCGACTTTCCACTCCCGTTTCCATCCAGCCCATAATCCCAGCACAATGAATGCGAGCAGAAAACGGAGTTCCAGCAAGACCCAAGGAGGGATCTTGGCCAATACGACTTTACTCACCACATACATCCCGCCCCAGATGGCAGCCGCTATTGATAAGCAAATGGGGCCAATCCACTTTTGCAATTGCTCCTCACCCCTAAATATTCCATCTTTTCCGTCTAACGAAAAAAGCAGAGGCGACAGGCCCACTCTGCTCATTTGCGTCCATCAACGATCGTAAACGAACCATTTGTTCGTCAATGGGACATGCGATATAATTGAAGTGTTTACCAGTCTCAGTGTTTATCCACAAACCGAATATTAGATAACTGTTGCTTTACTTGTCCGCGAATGGCTCCTAAGTAGACTTTATATAATTGTTGTTGTTCTTGTCGTTCTTCTGCTGTAAGTCCAACGGTTTTCTTTTTATGTGCCAGCTCATTGATTCTATTGATCAGCTTTTGATCGATCATCCATATCACTCCTTCTAACCCACTTTACCTAAATCTATATTGATTTGCAAGATTGTGAGAGGATGGTAGAGAGAAACGAAGATGAAGTCGATTATCTATGCGCGTGTCAGTACGAAAAAGGAAGAGCAAGAAACGAGTTTGGATCGGCAAGTGGTTGAATTGACCAAGTGGGCTGAAGATTTGTCGTTTGATGTGGTTGACGTCATCTCGGAGCGGCATAGTGGTTTCGATCTGAACCGTCCGGGTTTATATGAGCTGTTTGACACCCTGAAAAAAGGGAAAATTCAGGCCGTCCTTATCCAAGACGATACGCGTTTGGGACGGGGAGAAGCGAAACTGGCGATCATTCACCAGCTTCATCGTGTTGGGTGTAAACTCTACTCCCTGCAGCAACGGGGAGAGTTGGAGTTAGACGCAGGTGAATCGACGGTGTTATCAATCATAGCGAAAGTGGAAGAACTGCAACGAAAAATGATGAATCAGAAGATTAGTTGGGGCATGCAGCGAGCTGTGAAAGAGAAGGGATATAATCCGGCCAAAAACTTGAAAAACCAAGGGTTAGGCGGGCGCGAGAAGAAAGAGGTCCCATTGGAGCAGATCGTGGCGTTGAAAGAAAAAAAGCTCACCTATGAAGAAATCGCCGCTACGTTAAAAGGGTTTGGTTATGATGTCTCACGGGCAACCGTACATCGAAGATATCGAGAATGGAAACAATCTCAACAAGAGATGTTGCAAAAATCACTTGAAATGGAGGAATCCCGATGAGCACCATAAACTGGGAAAGATATGAGGTTTTAACGCAAACACCGGGAGCGCCCGGTTTTGAACAGGAAATGCGCAAAGTGATGCGTTCATACATATCGGAGGTCACCCAAGAGATTGTGCAAGACCGTTTGGGGGGCATCTTTGGTGTCAAGCGCGGGACAGGGCAAGGGCCCAACATCTTGCTTGCTGGGCATATGGACGAAGTGGCCTTTATGGTGACCCGGATCACCGCGGAAGGTTTCTTGAAATTCCAAACTTTGGGTGGATGGTGGTCCCAAGTGATGCTGGCTCAGAGGGTGGATGTGATCACTCGTGCCGGCAAACGGATTCCGGGTGTCATCGGTTCCATTCCTCCCCATCTGTTAAGTGATGAGCGCCGCAATAAAGCCATTGAAGTGAGTCAGATGTTTATCGATATCGGAGCGACAAGCGAAGAGGAAGTAAAAGAGTGGGGAATTCGCCTTGGTGATGCCATAGTGCCACATTGCCCATTCGTTGAAATGGAAGGCGGAAAACGCTTGATGAGCAAAGCGTGGGACAACCGCTTCGGCTGTGGTTTGGCGCTGGAAGTGCTGGAAAGTCTGGTGGATACCGATCATCCCAACACGGTGTATGCGGGTGCGACGGTTCAAGAAGAAGTGGGTTTGCGCGGGGCGGGGGTCGCCGCGGAAATGATCCGGCCTGATGTATTTTTCGCTGTGGATTCGGGACCGGCGGGCGACACGCCAGGTGTGAGCGAAGGATTTGGCAAAATCGGGGCGGGCGTAGTGATCCGGATCTACGACCGGTCCATGATCACCTCACCTGGCATGAGGGATTTCATGTTGGACACCGCCGAATCTGAACAAATTCCCTATCAATTCTTTGTGTCCCAAGGCGGAACGGACGCTGGACGCGTACACCAAACCGGGATCGGCATTCCCTCCGCGGCGATCGGCATCTGCGCGCGTTACATCCATTCCCATGCCGCGATTGTGGACAAAGAGGATATCGAAGCGGCAAAAGCGTTTGCCTTGGCGCTCATCAAACGACTGGATCAATCGACATTCGAATCGATTTTGGACCGATAACAAACAAGGAGTGGAACGACAGGAGAAAAGAGAAGAATGGTTGCTCTAAGCATTCCCGCAAGGGGGGATACCGAGCAACGCCGACTTTCCTCTACACCTTTAATAAGGTGAGCTCCTGTCGTCGTTTTTCATGAAAATTCTTGTTTAAGAGTACATGCACGGTTTATACCAGTCTTAAAATACCCCCGACTATTCAAAAAACGGCTGCCTAGCGTTAAATGGTCATCCCGGATACCTCGTTGGCCACTTTGGTGATGATATCCTCCGGTATGCGGAAGGCCACTCCGGCCGGGTCATTTTGTACAATCGATACAATATTTTGCAGCTTGTCCGCATTTAGTTTAAATTCAGCAAACGTATCCGGCAGGCTTACTTTTTTGCGAAAATCCCGGATAAATTGTACAACCCCGTGCAAACATGCTTCCGGATCCTGAAAAGGATCGGCGATTCCGAGCACACGGGCAAAATCCTGTATCTTGGGCAAATAAAGGTTTGGCAGGGAAGACATGACATTCGGCAGCAACACGGCATTCGCCAGCCCATGCGGTATGCCAAATTTCGCCCCAAATGCGTGCGCCATGTTGTGCACCGGGATCACGGCCATTGAAAGACTAAAAGCGGTAATAGCCATCGAGCTGGCGATCAGCATATGGGCCCTGTTTTCAAGATTGGTCCCATGGGAGACTGCGCCCGGCAGATTCTCCAGAATCAGCCGGATCGAATGCAGCGCGCAGGCATCGGTCATAGGATTGGCCTTTGGGGAAAAGTAAGCTTCTACCGCATGCGTCAGCGCATCAAATCCTGTAAAAGCGGTGATTCGCGGAGGCAAGTTAACGGTTAGCTCGGGGTCGAGAATGGCTATGTCTGCGCTGATAAACGAATGATTCAGGTTTGTCTTGAGTTGAAGCTTTTCGTTAAAGATCACGGCAATGGGTGAGATCTCTGAACCTGTCCCAGCCGTTGTCGGAATGGCTACATGCGGGATCGGGATGGGCCCAGCTTCCGGCCATATTTCCATCACGTTGCCTTGAAGAAGCTGGTCAATATCTTGACTCTCCTTATGCAGCAACCACTTGACGCCTTTTACCGTATCGAGCACGCTTCCGCCGCCGAGCGCGATCAGCGTATCCGCGTTACACTCTTTCACAAACCGGGCGGCCCGGTTGACGATTGTCGCTTTTGCATCCTGTTCTATTTCGTCAAACACACCGGCGAGCTGGACGGATCCCGTCATCTGCCCAAACAATTCTTTAATTTGGTCGGTCACACCCGCTTGATTTACTCCTTTGTCTGTAAAAAGTACTGCCCTCTTTCCGCCAAGTCCCCGAACTAATTTGGGAAGCTTGGTTCGGACTCCTGACCCACTGTAAATTTGGGTTCGCAAGGAAAAGCGAAAAAAGGAAGTGGTCATTTTTTATCCCCCACTTATTTAGAGATTTTTCCAGCTCCTCAACATCCTCTTCTGGCTTCCGCCATCTCTTGAGCACATTTCACCCGTTGCGGATTCATTGTCTTGAACATTCCCACGCCTTCCATTCAATCGGTTTAAAACGGAAAATTCAGTACTCACATGCCCATCAAGTTAAAATTTCTTTATATACAAAACGAATCCTCCAAGCAATATGAACAAAAAGGCGTGTTAAAAATAAAGAATCATTTTTTGATGAGTGGAGAAGCTCATGATGATACCTTTTCAGGATCACTCAATGTTTTATTGCTTCCGTTTTTCGTGGGTATCCATGTGGAAAAATGGGTGGACAAAATTTTATCTGAAATAAGAAAAAAAGTGAAGGATTACGCAAGATAGATCAATGCAAAACCCCGATTTTCAACCACTTGAAGGGTTGGATTCGGGATTTTGCGTGATAAGAACCCTCACTTAAGTAGCGCGATAAAATGAATTCGTTTCCAAATCCTATTATTGACTAGGCACCAGCGGGATCGTTTTGGTTTTATTCGCATCGGGCATGATGCTGGGCACTTCTCCCACAACGAGCTCCCGGATAATGGGGTAATCAAACTTGACGGCAAAGTGCTCTTTGGCAAAAGGCATCAAGGTGGAGATTTCGATGTCCGCATGCACCAAGATGTTTACCATGGTGGTGTTAATCCCTGTTTCCTCCATTTTCGTCGTCAAGGTGACATGGGGAGACCCCTCTATCCAGACTTCCAATGGAATACTGGGGCCAAAGTCAGATAAGATGCTGCTTTCCGCAATTTTTCCCAGAGAGATATGGAGTTCACGGTCTTGCGATTCCTTTAGCTCATGCAAGATCCGATTCGTCAGCGTTTGATATATCATGCCTTCCGCATGGCTGTCAAAGCTGATGCCTGCGATCCGGCCTTGTTGATCCTTGTGCAAATAAGCGACCTGTTTTTTCTCCTTGTTCAGAGATTGCTGGATATCTTCCACTCCTTTTAAGAAAGCTTGTTGAACGATTTTCTTGGCCTCCGTTTTGGCGATGGTGGCGAGGGTCGGTTCAAATTGGGATTCGATCAACCATAAGGGAAAAGCGCATATGACTAAAAAGATGAGGACGAGAAGAAAGAGCTTTACCCGCCACCCACGCGACCCCATACGGATCGGATGGCCTGAGGGGGTGGGGGGCGGAGCGATTTTGCGCGTGGCAAAGCCAGATGCCCGGCGCAAACGGATTGGTTGAGCCAGTTGTTTTATCCATTTCAGAGAAAACGGCCATGGCCGTCTAAAGAGGAATCGGCGCCGTTTCAGCATGGCTGAAGCCCACCTTTAACACAGAGTGATTACCCTTATATCTATTATGAACAATTGAAAAAAAGAAGCCATTATTGAAAAGCTCGTTTTTTACGAGAAAGGACCGGAAATCTCTATGTGGAGATTTCCGGTCCTTTTCAATAATGCCCACACCGATTAGCGACAGAGTGATTTTAAATGATGATTGACTACAGATTCAATCATATCTGGCTTTAGCCGATCCGGTCGGAGAATGGCGTGTACAGCCAATCCATCAATCAGTGCATACATTCGCTCCACTTCCATTTCCACATCCAGATCGGGTACTGCAAGATCAAGTTTGATTAGATGCTCAATAATGAATGTAAATACTGACCGTAGCTCATCATATATCTCATTGCTGAAAGGCTGAAGTGTGGGGTCGACAAGCGCTTTCGCTGTGAATGCAAACCATACCTCCGTTTCTATTCTTTGTTCTTCATCCATGGGCAATATCTCTCGCAATAATTGTTTCATGCCCTCAAATGGTGAATCCGACCATTTGATGTTACGGATTCGTTGGTTTATCCGATCGGATATCAGTTTCATTGAAAAAGCCAGGAGTTCAGACTGTGTGGGAAAATAATGGCGAATTGAACCAACGGATGCGCCAGCCTCCTCGGCTATATTTCGGAAGGACGCTTGTCCTATGCCTCCTTGGCGAATGACCCTCCAAGTGGCTTTGGCCAGTTTTTCTCTTTGTTTTTCGTGATCAACAATCTTTGGCATATCGGCATTTGCTCGCATGGTCAATCGGAAACCTATTGTTAATCGGAATGATATTCTTTGTCAATGACACAAGCCGGACACATGAACTGCTTAACATAACCCTCCGCTGGTCATTTGTGCTTGGCATAGATTTTTTGTGGAGTTTTAGCTATACAATTTGGCCTAGGAAGAAAAAAAGTTGTTGATTTTCTTTAGCATGGAAGTTGGCATCAAAGACTAACTCATGGAGGCATGATATGCATAGAATTAGATTGCTGGATGTTTTAAGAGGATTTGCCATTATTGGCACACTTGGGACGAACATTTGGATTTTCGCCGATCTGGGGAGTCTGGAAGCCATGTTTTCGAATTCAGACGCGCCATGGTGGACAAATCCTGATCATATCATCGCAACGGTGGTTTCGCTTCTTGTGAACGGTAAGTTTCTGGGAATGTTGACCATTATGTTTGGCGTTGGTCTGGAGTTGAAAAGAAGAAAAGCGGCACGCCTTGGTCAAACATGGCCTGGATTATACTTGTGGACATCTTTTTTATTGTTGGTTGACGGGTTTTTGCATTACTTACTCGTGATGGAATACGACATTTTGATGAGTTATGCCGTAACCGCCATGATTGTCGCTTTTATCGTGGAACGGGGCACCCAGGCGATCAAAAGAACCATGATTGCTTTCGGAATTCTTCATGTCTTGATGATATCCTCATTATTCACTCTCCTTGCCATTACAAACCCTCTTCATTCCGACACTTCTATAGCCGATCCTGTAGCGCTTTATCAGTACGGCACCTGGGTGGAACAAATCCAATATCGCTACGATCATTTTTGGTCTTACCGGATCGAGGCGATTGGGATTTTGCCCATGAACATTTTCCTGTTTCTCTTTGGCGTGATGCTGATGCGTTCCGGTGCGTTTGCGCCTGACGAAAAGGGACGAGCAATCAGAAGAAAAATGTTGCGCTGGGGACTCGGACTGGGTTTACCGTTAAATTTGCTTATTTTTGTTCCTGGAGGATTTTTCATTCTCCCTGTGCGTTATTTGTTTGCTCCTATCTTGTCCATGGGATATACGCTAATCGCGAAGATCATGGAAGTTAGTTGGTTTTCCAGTCTAATGGCACGTTTTGAGGAAATAGGGAAAACAGCGCTCAGCTGTTACATGCTGCAAAATATAATCGCTTCCTTTATTTTTTACGGTTGGGGATTGGGTTTGGGCAGCACCTACGGTTCGTTGTTCACAGTGGGGATGTGGTTGCTTATTTCCGTCTTACTGATGGCGTTCTCACATGGTTGGTTGCGTATTTTTCCCACTGGTCCTGTTGAATGGGTATGGAGGAGATTATCCGAACTGCCGGTTAAAAAAAGACAAATATAAAGAGGCCTCATTACTTGGCGGAAACTTCACGTCAAGCAAGCAAAGCTGTCTATAATGGCACAATTGCCAATGGTAAAGCGTACCGCAAGACACATTGTTCTTGATTATCTGTGATTACTGGTTCTTTGAACTCCTTTGCGATCCGCAAAGAGGAGACGGAACAGATTCCGCATAGTCACAATAAATCGAAGTTACAGCGCATAAAAAAGTGCAGGTTCTTCACCTGCACTTTTTTATGCTTTTGTTCACAATAAAAAGAGCAAGCGACACACTTGCTCAGCCACATGAGTATTCAACGTTAGCCGCGTGATTTCAGCATACGGTTAAGATGGTCGGCCTCTTGCAAAGCAACCTCATCATTCAACACTTCGCCCGGCTTGGATCCCCTGCCGATGATATAGCCCGCAAACTTCATATTCATGAATTCAAATATGTACTGGAACTGTTGAACCAGGGGCAATCCTTTGATCTTGGCAGACTCCCCGCCGGAAATGATCACGTAAGCGGGCTTACCCTTCATTTTGCCTTTAAAATCATAGGCGGTGTTTCGCAAGCTTTGCGACCAACGGTCAACAAAGTTTTTCATATGGCCGGACATGCCATACCAATACAAAGGCGTGCTGAAAATAAGAATGTCACTGTCCATCACTTGTTGGATCACATCTTCATAATCATCGTCAACCGGATCAAAGCCGTTCTCTGTATGACGTTGGTCGACGATGGGGTGAATGTTCTTTTCGCTCAGTGTAATCCATTCCACATCGATCCCTTCGCACACACGACGTGCAAGGGTCTCTGAATTCCCATTCTCACGGGAGCTTCCCAGGATGACGGATATTTTCATTTAAAATCACCCTTTACTCAGATCTTTACTAATACGCGTTCACTGGTGGACGCATTTTTAGTTGAAGTAAGTATATCACAGCCGGGGTTTAAGAAAAATGGCCTCCTCGATCGATAGGCATCATGCTATTCAAGCGGAGGCATTTCATCCTTGACGAAGATGGATTCTTTAAAGAGAAGGGAGAATTGTTCGGCCAACTCCAGGATGTTTTCATCAGTCCGTTCCTGTTTGAGCAAGTAGTCCAGAGCCCCAAGCACCATCCCGTACAGGGAAGCGATGGCCAATTCCCTGTCAACATTCCGACACAATCCTTTATCCATGCTCCAAGTGATGTCGAATTCCAACCGATGAAGTAACTCTTTCATGATTTTGTCCCAGAGTTTGTTTGCGTCCTCTTCCAGGTGCCGCATTTGTTTTAAAACAGTCATCACTTTCCTGTGCGTATTGCAGGTGTAAAAAACATTATAAATGCTGTTTACCGTGCGTTTATATATACTTTTTTCCGCGGAGGGGGGTTTTTGATAACGGGTGGTGATCATTTCATACACTTCATTTGCCTGTTCGATTAACACATCCAGTTTAGATTCGTAGTATTGATAAAAGGTCCCATATCCCAAATCGGCCGAATTCATGATGTCCTTTACATTGGTCTGGTGGTAACCCGTTGTGAGAAACAAATGCAATGCCGCTTGGCGGATGGCGTTTTTGGTTTTGGTTTTTCTACGCTGTTGCCGGTTTTCTTTCATCGTCATAAGAAGAACACCTCATTTTTAATTTAATAAATAATAAGATATATTGACAATAATATATTATTATACGACAATTTAGATAGATTGACACCTATGTCAATATTGATGCAAAGATCATTATTGGGTTGGCATCATGGGAGATCTTGGTTGATAAGGAATGGCACTGATCGTGCTTAAAGGGGAGGGAAGGCAAAGCGTGAATTTTGATTACTCGGACAAGGTTAAGCGGTGGCGGGACAAGTTGGAGCAATTTATGGAAAAGGTGATTTACCCCAATGAGAAGGCGGTAGAAGCGCAGCTGAACCAACAGGGGACACGCTGGAAAAATCCGCCGATCATGGAGGAGATGAAAGCAGAGGCGCGCAAGGAAGGATTGTGGAATTTGTTTCTGCCTGACAGCACATACGGGGCCGGACTCAACAACCTGGAGTATGCCCCTTTGTGCGAATTGATGGGGCGTTCGGTTATCGCACCGGAGGTTTTTAACTGTGCGGCACCCGACACCGGGAATATGGAGGTTCTTTATTATTATGGAAGCCAAGAGCAAAAGGAAAAATGGTTGATCCCTCTTTTGGAGGGAGAGATCCGCTCGTGCTTTTCGATGACGGAACCGGATGTGGCTTCCTCCGATGCAACCAATATGCGCACACGCATTGAGCGGGACGGGAATGAGTATGTCATCACCGGGCGCAAATGGTGGTCATCCGGAGCGGGCGATCCCCGTTGCCGGTTTGCCATTGTCATGGGGCTCACCAATCCCGATGCGCCAAAGCATGAACGTCACTCGATGATAATCGTGCCGCTGGATGCGCCTGGCGTGGAAATCATCCGCACGTTGCCTGTTTTTGGCTATGATCATGCCCCGCATGGACATGCGGAAATCGAGTTTAACCAGGTGCGTGTGCCCAAAGAAAATATCATTTGGGAAGAAGGGAAAGGATTCGCCATTGCCCAAGGGCGCTTGGGACCTGGGCGCATTCATCACTGCATGCGGTTGATCGGTGTGGCGGAACGGGCGCTTTCCATCCTGTGCCAGCGTGCGCAAACCCGGGTGGCATTTGGTAAGTCTCTTGCGGAACAAGGAGTGGTTCAGCAGTGGATAGCCGATTCGCGCATCGAGATTGAACAGGCGCGCTTATTGACATTAAAGGCGGCCTACATGATGGATCGAGTAGGGAACAAAGAAGCGCGCAAAGAGATTGCCATGATCAAGGTAATGGCGCCCCAAGTGGCCTTAAATGTGTTGGATCGGGCGATACAAGCACTGGGTGCCGCAGGGGTGTCTGATGATTTTCCTTTGGCCATGCATTGGGCCAATGCCCGCACCCTGCGTATTGCCGACGGTCCGGATGAGGTTCATCGCATGTCTGTGGCCAGATTGGAGTTAAAGGAGCAGTCTGTTCATCGACAGTAGCAAGACTATTTTGACCGGAGGGAAGCGCATGCATGTGAGTGAGCTGTTTAGTCTGAAGGGGAAAACGGCGATTGTCACTGGCGGAGGCCGAGGACTGGGGGAACAAATCGCGACTGGGTTGGCTGAGGCCGGTGCCAATGTGGTGGTTTGCTCGCGAAAGGTGGAAGCTTGCCAAAGGGTGAGTGAGCGGCTAAAGGAGCATGGGGTCCAATCCCTGGCTGTTTCATGTGATGTCACTGATCCACATGCGGTGAAACAGGTGGTGGAAGAAACGGTGAACGCCTTTGGCCGGATAGACGTTTTGGTGAATAACAGCGGGATGTCTTGGGGAGCCCCCGTTTTGGACATGCCTTTGGACAAGTTCAAGACGGTCATGGAGGTCAATGTCACCGGAACATTCCTCATGTCTCAGGCTGTGGGACGGAAAATGGCGGAACAGAGGTCGGGCAAAATCATCAATATCGCTTCCGTGGCCGGGCTGACGGGCACCGATCCGCGTGTGCTGGACGCCAGCGGGTATCATGCAAGCAAAGGGGCGGTCATCGCGTTCACCAAAGATTTGGCGTGCAAACTCGCCCCCTACGATATTCATGTCAACGCCATCGCGCCTGGGTTTTTTCCGACCAAAATGTCCAAAGCGGTGTTGGATTACCGGGGAGAAGCCATATTGGAGCGGACGCCGCTGAAGCGATTTGGCTCGGAGCGCGATTTGAAAGGCGCGGTTGTGTATTTGGCTTCTCCCGCTTCCGATTATGTCACCGGTCATGTGCTGGTTGTCGACGGCGGCATGAACGCGATGTGAGAACTTGTTTACGTAACACGGATCATAAGAGAGAGGGGAATGAACATGGCTGACATTCAAACCGTTTGCGTTGTTGGAAGCGGTTCCATGGGGCATCAGATCGCTATGCTTTGCGCATTGGGCGGCTTTCAAACTTTTCTTCAGGATGTGCGGGAGGAGGCGTTGAAGCGGGCCGAACATTCATTGCGCGAACGGATGAACGACTGGGTGGAGAAAGGGAAAATCTCCGAGACGGCAAAGAATGACGCGTTTTCCCGTCTCGTCTTCACTACTGATCTGAAGGAAGCGGCGCAAGGTGCCGATTTTGTCATTGAAGCGGTTGTGGAGAAATTGGAAGTGAAGCGGGACGTGTTTCGCCGTTTGGACGAAATAGCCCCCGCCCATGCGGTTCTCGCGACCAACAGTTCCACGATCGTCAATTCGCTGATTGCCGATGTAACTTCCCGTCCGGAAAAAGTGTGCAACATGCATTTTTTCTTTCCGCCCTTGGTCATGGATTGTATCGAGGTGGTTATGAGCGATCAAACATCGGATGAGACGGCGCAAGTGGTGTTGGATGTATGCAGGAAGATCAACCGGAACGGCATTTTGCTGAAAAAAGAAATTTCCGGATTTGTCGCCAACCGGATTTTGGGGGCTATGCAAAGAGAAGCGCTCAACCTGTACGAACAAGGGGTGGCCGATTACGAGGATATCGACTTGATTGTGACCAAAGCGCTTGGCCATCCGTTGGGCCCCTTTCAACTGTTTGACCTATCCGGGATTGATGTCGCTTATTATGTGATGCAGCAACGGTATGCGGAGACAGGTGACCCTGAAGACCGTCCGACAAAGACGCTTGAGGAAAAGGTTAACAAAGGGGAATTGGGACGCAAGACGGGCAAAGGATTTTATGAATACGACGAAAAGGGGCGAATCCGTGGTGAATGAGCGAGTCCACCTGGAGAAACGAGACGGCATTGCCATTGTAACGATTGACCATCCACCGCTCAACGTGTTGAACCAACAAGTGTTTCGGGAATTGGAGCGATCTTTTCTTGAGATCGAACAGGATGACTCGATTGTTGTGGCCATTGTGACAGGGGCGGGTGAACGGGCGTTTGTGGCGGGTGCGGATATTAAAGAGTTTCCCCAAATGATCGGAAATCGCGAGATGAAAAAGAAAGTGATGGAGGCCCATCAGGCATTCAACCGTATCGACAGTTTGCCGAAACCGACCATCGCCGTATTGAATGGCTTGACCCTTGGCGGCGGATGTGAATTGGCCCTCGCTTGTGATGTGCGCATTGCGGAGGAGCATGTGCAAATCGGACTCCCTGAAATCAAGTTGGGCATCTTTCCGGGAAGCGGAGGTACGCAACGCCTGCCGCGTTTGGTCGGTGCGGGAAGAGCCAAAGAACTGATGTTCAACGGTGAACCGGTCAGTGCCGGTCACGCCTTAAACATCGGTCTTGTCAACGCGGTGGTGCCAACCGGAACGGGACTGGGAGAGGGACTCAAATGGGCCGGCAAATGGAAAGAAACCTCCCTGCAATCTTTGTCGCGGATCAAACGGGCTGTTGACCGGGGCTTGGAAGTGCCGCTGTCGGAAGGAATCGAGCTGGAAGCGGAGTTGTTCGAGGAAATATTTCAGACTGAGGATGTTAAAGAAGGGGTGCAAGCTTTTCTTGAGAAGCGCAAGCCCGTTTTTCGCCATCGGTGAAGGGTGGATTGCGATTGATTAAGATGCGGGACGAAGTCAATACGAAAGTGAAGGGGGTTACGGAAAATGCCAAGGGAAACCATTCCTGTGCGTAAAGGGGAAGAGTTGGATGCGAGCAAGTTAGCGCGTTTTTTGCGGACGCATTTTGAACTGGAAGACGCCGTAGTGGAAATCGAGCAATTTGCCGCGGGCCATTCCAATTTGACCTACCTGGTGCGCGTGGGAAGTTGGGAAGCGGTGTTGCGGCGTCCTCCCAAGGGGCCCATCGCTCCCAAAGCCCATGATATGGAGCGGGAATTCCAAGTTTTGAAGCGGGTGCACCCTGTGTTTCCCCTTGCACCCATGCCACTGGTTTACAGCGGGGAACAAGAGGTGGTGGGAGCCCCCTTTTTCCTGATGGAACGGAAAACAGGAGTCGTCTTGGACACTTCTTTTCCCCATGGGTACACACCGACGATGGAGAAATGCCGCCATTTGTCGGAGATGTTTGTGGATGCCCTGGTTCGGCTTCACGATATCCCTTATCAGGAAGCGGGAATGGGTGACCTCAGCCGGCCGGAAGGATTTTTAAGGCGGCAGGTGGAGGGATGGATACGGCGGTATGACCGGGCGAAAACAGACGACATCCCCGGAGTGGAGACGGTGACCAGGCAGTTGGCCAACCGGGTTCCGCCATCCCCTGAGCCCACCATCATCCATTATGACTATAAACTGAATAATGCCATGTTTGATCCGGAGCTCACTGGATTGGTGGGGCTGTTTGATTGGGAAATGGCCACTGTCGGCGACCCGCTGGCCGATGTGGCTTGTGCCATGAGTTATTGGGTGGAAGAAGGGGACCCGGATTTCCTGAAGAAGGCTTTTGGCCAACCTCCGGTTACCGTGCTTCCCGGTTTTATGACCCGGGAGCAAATGATGGAGGATTATGCGAAGAAAAGCGGGCGTGACTTTTCTTATATCGAGTATTATCTGACTTTTGCTTATTTTAAGCTGGCGGTCATTTGCCAGCAGATTTATTACCGCTGGAAGCGTGGGCAAACGCAAGATGAGCGTTTTGCCAGACTGGGAGAGATGGTGCGTGCGTTGATCCAACTGGCCAGACAATATGCTGAGCGCGGCTGATGGGATGTGTTGAAAGGGGAGAGAGCGATGGAACAGGGGAAGGTGGCCGGGGGTTCTTTCCTGGTGGAACCCGCGTCGCCAGACGCATTGTTTACGCCAGAGGCATTGTCGGAGGAACATCGCATGATTGCCCGCACTGCCAAGGGGTTTGTGGAGAATGAAGTGGTGCCGCGGATGGAGGAGATTGAACAACAAAAAGAGGGGCTAATGGTTCAATTATTGCGTAAAGCGGGTGAATTGGGCTTGCTCGCCCACAGTATCCCGGTATCATACGGCGGATTGGGATTGGACAAGATCACCAAGGGAGTGGTGGGTGAGGCGCTGGGCCGCTCCGGATCGTACGGGGTGGCTCACTCTAACCATACCTGTATTGCCACACTGCCCATCACTTATTTCGGAACAGAGCAGCAAAAGGCCACCTATTTGCCAAAATTGGCATCGGGGGAATATTTAGGCGCTTATTGCCTGACCGAGCCCACTTCCGGTTCTGACGCACTCGGGATCAAAACGACGGCGGTTTTAACGGAGGATGGCTCCCACTATTTGCTGAACGGGACAAAGCAGTGGATCACCAACGCCGGTTTTGCGCAAACTTTCATCGTTTATGCCAAGGTGAACGGAAGCCAGTTTACGGCTTTTATTGTGGAGAAAGATTTTCCGGGGCTGTCATTGGGACCGGAAGAAAAGAAAATGGGCATTCACGGTTCTTCCACCCGCTCCGTCTATTTGGAAGATTGCCGAGTGCCGGTGGAGAACGTGTTGGGGGAAGTGGGCAAAGGGCATCTCATCGCCTTTACGGTTCTTAATCTGGGACGGTTTAACCTTGGATTCGCCTGTACGGGTTCAGCCAAGTTGGCTTTGGAACTGGCTTTGTCCTATACGAAGGAGCGCAGGCAATTTAATCGTTCCCTTGCTTCTTTTGCGGCTACGCAGGAGAAAATCGCCGTCATGGCATCGCGCGTTTTTGCGGCGGAATCGCTCCATTACCGCACGGCGGGGTTGTTGGAAAATGTGCTTGCCGATGTGGACAAGGAGACCGATCCAGCCAACGTGGTGGCGGCGCTAAGTGAATACGCCATCGAATGCGCCGCTTGCAAAGTGTTTGGATCAGAGACGTTGGATCAGGTGGTGGATGAAGTGCTCCAGCTTCACGGTGGGTATGGGTTCATGCGCGATTACCGCATTGAACAGATGTACCGGGATTCGCGGATTAATCGCATATTTGAGGGGACGAACGAAATTAATCGGCTTTTGATCCCTGACTTTTTGTTCAAAAAATCGGGTAAAGGGCAACTCGCGCTTGAGGTGGCCATCGAACAGGCGCAGGCTGAATGGAAATCGGGAGGGACGTTGTCGGAGGGACAAGGGATAACTTCTATCATCCGGCGTTGGTTTCTTGTGATGTGCGGACTGGCGCGGGAAGCATATGGATCGGGGCTCAATTCAAGACAAGAAGTGCTGATGAAACTGGCGGACTTGGGAATTATCTTATATGCAGTTGAATCAGCGGAGTTAAGGGCCGACAAGTTGGGCTGGATGGGGCGATCAGCCGAGTTGGCGCGGACGTTTGCGGAAGAGGCTCTCGTGCAAAGCGAAGGGATTGTCCGCAGGTTGATTGGTTTGCTCGCAAACGACAGGCAGGTGGAAAGCGACATGTTGACCATGTTGCAAAAAGACGCTGGTCAATATCATCTGGCGGGAATGGCTGAACAGCGGAAAAAGTTGGCCGAAGAGTTGACCCAGTTGGGGGAATATGCCGTTAATTGATAGTCAGATTGCAGGCGATTTGCCACGCCAATAAGTCAAACGGATTGGGAGGAGAAAGATGTTATCCAAACATTTTGCGCATTGGCCACCGTTGCTTCCCAAAACATTGACGGTACCGTGTACCCCGATTGATGACAATTTGTTTGTTGCGGCGAGAAGATATCCGGACAAACCCGCGGTGATTTATTACGGAGGCGTGTTAACTTACCGGGAAATAACGGATCAAGTGGAGCGGGTAGCCGGCTTCCTGGCAGAGCGGCTGAAAGTGAAACAGGGAGATCGGGTTGCCATTTATATGCAAAACTCCCCGCAGTTTGTTGTGGCCTACTACGCCATCCTGCGGATCGGGGCGGTGGTGGTTCCCATCAATCCCATGAACAAAACAGACGAGCTGGCGTTTTTCGTCCAGGATTGTCAGGTGGAGGCGGCGTTTGTTGGCCAAGAGCTGGCAAGCCAAGCGCTTCCTCTATTGAAACGGGGAAGCTTGAAACACCTGATCATGGCTTCCTACTCCGAATACGCCAATCCGGAACGATCTCCATCGACATCGTGGCCCAAAGAAGTGCAGTTGCCACCACAATCCTTCACCGAGCAAGGGGTGACAAGTTGGAGAGAAGTGTTATCCGCTCGCCTTAAACCCGAGGAACGCCAAGTGCGTGCGGATGACTTGGCGGTTCTTCCCTATACATCAGGCACAACGGGGAAACCAAAAGGCTGTATTCATTCGCACAGGACAGTCCAAGCCAATATTTTTGGCGCCCAGACATGGGCAAGCCTCACCTCCGATACGGTTTCATTGTCATGCTTGCCTTTCTTTCACGTAACGGGCATGGTTCATTCGATGCATGCCCCGATTTTAAACGGTGGAACCATGGTGATCATGACGCGATGGAACAGGGAATTGGCCGCGGAATGGATCGAACAGTACCGTTGCACCCATTGGATCAATATCAGCACGATGCTGGTTGACTTTCTGGCGCAACCGACGTTGACCGCTGAGCGATTGGATTCGCTTCTCTTCATAGGCGGGGGCGGGGCCTCGCTTCCGAAAGCGGTGGGCGAAAAGTTGTATGAGTTGACCCATTTGCGCTACGTAGAAGGTTACGGGCTTACGGAAACCATGTCGCATAGTCACTTTAATCCTCCGGGAAGACCAAAGTTGCAATGCATGGGCATTCCATCTTTTGATGTGGATGCGCGAATTATCGACGTTGAGAGTGGACGGGAACTGGGCGCGGGAGAGGAAGGAGAGCTGGTGGTTCACGGGCCCCAAGTTTTCCAAGGATATTGGGGGCGGCCGGAAGAGACGGAGAAATCGTTTATCACGATCGGAGGGAAGCGTTTTTTCCGTACAGGGGATATTGCGCAGTACGATGAGGAAGGGTATTTTTTCATCGTGGATCGGTTAAAGCGGATGATTAACGTATCCGGATTTAAGGTGTGGCCGACAGAAGTGGAGTCGATTTTATACCAGCATCCAGCCATCCAACAAGTTTGTGTTGTCGGCATGCCGGATGGGAGAAGCGGGGAAGCAGTGAAAGCCTATATTATCCTGCGGGATCAAGTCGCGGGTGGGGCGGACAAAGAGGCGATCATTGAATGGGCCAGGGAACGGATGGCCGCTTACAAGTGCCCGAAGAGCATCGAATTCGTTTCCACGTTGCCGATGACGAGCACAGGCAAGATCTTGTGGCGCGTATTGCAGGAAAAGGAATTCAAAAATTCATAAACGTGAGGAAACGAGCAATATGGCTAATGAGTACGAAAGGTGGAAAAGGAAATGGCAAACGAACATCTGTTGATGGACATCGATGACCGGGTGATGGTCTTGACATTAAACCGCCCGGAAGTGTTAAATGCCTTCAGCAAAGAAATGTTACTCGGCTTGCAGGAAGCGTTGCAAAAAGCCGAGCAGGATGAGAACATACGCTGCATCGTCATCCGTGGAGCCGGAAGATCATTTTCCGCCGGGGGCGATGTGAAACAAATGGGACAGGCTAGTGCTAAAGAATATTATGATCATATCGGGATTCTGAATGGCTTGATTGAGCAAATGACGAGTTTGGAAAAACCGTTGCTTGCCGTGGTTCATGGTTATGCCGCCGGAGCGGGGGTTTGTTTGGCGATGGCGTGCGACATGATCATGGCGGCGGCAGAGAGTCGATTTGCGCTCAGTTTTGCCCAAGTGGGCCTGATTTCCGATGGTGGTGGTCTTTTCTTTCTCCCCCGCACGCTGGGATTGTATCGGGCCAAAGAATTGTTGTTCACGGCAGAACCCATCAGCGCCGCCAAAGCGGAGGCGTGGGGAATGGTAAATCATGTCGTTCCGCTTGAGCAACTGGAATCGGAAGCAATTGCCTTGGCCCGCAAACTGGCCAATGGCCCCACTGCGGTATATGGCAAGATCAAGCGAATCGCCAACCGTGCCCTTTTGGGCGACCTGGCAGATATCTTGGAGATGGAGCGGGCTACCCAAGCGCTGATGGTCACCTCTTACGATCACCAAGAAGGGGTCTCCGCGTTCCGGGAAAAAAGAAAGCCGCACTTTAAGGGGCAGTAACCCGTTGACAGGCCTTCCGTCGATAAACATCGAGCGGAGGGCTTTTTGCCAATCAGCAATATTCCAGTCATATTGTGTGCTCAGCTGAAATGTGGTTATAATAAATCGTTAGATCGATAAAATCTGTCGGCACAGCAATAACATGCGTGCTTGAACCCTCGGTCTTGCCATTGCGCAACGCTTGGCTAAATGGAATCCACGTGAATGATGAGACAAAATACAACAGACTCCTACCAAATAGGGCAGGGTTTATACACCCCTGCCCTTTTGTTTATACAGTATTATTTCAATGATTTCCAAAGTGGATACGGTATCCCCTTTCTGCAGTAACAAGGTTTCAACACCTTCTGCCCGACACTCCTTGTATGAAGCCAAGTACCTCTCCTCAGTTAACGGAGGGAAGATAGTTTTACTTCACTCACTTTGCTTTTCTGGAGGATCAACCTGATTAACTGGAATCGCTTCCGGTATCACTTGTTATGTGATCAGCATCTATAACTCCTGGATTTGGCTGATTATATTGATTAATATAAGGATCATGATGATTGGGTTGTTGTTTCTTCTTTAGCTTTGGTAGTACAACAACAGTGACAGCGGATATTAAAACGATTCCTAAAACTAAAATTCCTAGCATAAAGTCTCTATCCATCCATTCACCTGCTTTTGCAAAATATTTTCTTACCATCAGCAAAATTCGTATTATTATAAAATTTACCCATTTTTCCTTCTAATCATGCCGATATTTGTGGGCACCGCTAAACAATGTCAAACGTTAATGAACGAGAACAGGGATCCAGGGTAACCTGATGATGTTCCACCTTTAAATCCACAAAAGCATGAAGATTGTCAATAAGGATAGTTAAAAGAAAACCTATATCGGTGCATGCTCCTTCAATGCACAACAAATCTGGGTTCAACCAACGTTGAATGCGTACGATAATGTTTCGCAAACAAAAAAGTAAGAAGGACCCCCAAGAGCCGGGGGAAGGATATCATGTGATTTTCTATGATGGAAATGTTGAGGATTTAAAACCTCGATATTTGGACGATGAATCAGAAATATATGAAGAGGGACAATCAAGGGGCGGCCGTGTCATCGAATCCATTTGGCCAAAATAAGAGATTGAATATGGGAAAAGAACCGTGGTTTCAATTGAAGCGAACGAAATAATCCAAACGTCAAATTTTTCCCTAGCATCTTTGCTTAAATTGATGGTATCATCAATGAGTTGCTATTTACATAGCCGTTATGATAACAAATGAAATGAACGACTTTTAACCGATATAAGCACGTTGGTTTAGAGGTGAACAAGATGGTAGGGAGTGACGAACTAGTGATTGTAGTCGGTGGGATGATCGGATTGGGAAAAACCAGTGTTGCGACATTATTGGGAGAGGCGTTGGGCAGTAAGGTGTTTTATGAATCTGTTGATGACAACCCGTTGCTTCCCTTGTTATATACCGCTTCTGAAGATGAAAGCGAACGGATGCGATATCCGTTTCTGTTGCAATTGCATTTTCTGGATACGCGATTCAAGGCGATCAAGCGCGCATTAACCGACAGAAAAAATGTATTGGACCGCAGCATTTATGAAGATTGGTATTTCGCCAAAACCCTCAATGGATTGGGTCGCATCAACGACTTGGAATTCCATGCGTATGAACGGCTACTTGACAACATGCTCGAAGAAATTGAAGGGATGCCCAAAAAAGCTCCCGACTTGATGGTGTATCTCAGCGCTTCCTTTGACACCGTGTTGAAACGGATTAGCATGCGTGGACGCGAGTTCGAACAGGATCCCAGCCTAGTGGAATACTACCGCACGTTATGGTCTGGCTATGACGACTGGGTGCAGCATCATTATAAAGCTTCGGAAGTCTTTGTGGTGGATATGGATCGGATCGATGTGGTAAACAATAAGGAAGATGCGGAATGGGTGATCAGAGAAGTCAAAGCAAGATTGAACAAAATGGGTATCAGCGTTTAAATGTTATATGCCATAGGGGGACTCGCTCGCTGGAGGCTCCCTTTTCTATTCTATGCGCTGATATGATGGAGTTGGACAGCACTTGAAAAAGCGATAAGGCGTCAGAGCGGAAACCGAAAAAATGATTTTATATAATTTAGCTGATTTTGTAGGTGGAAAAGAGGAAAACGAATCGATTTTGTTGAAAAAGAAAAATCGATAAAGATAGGAGGTGAAGCTCCATGAAACGTCTGCACGGCGAACCGCCTCAAGCATAATTTACATAATGCAAGAGGTTTCTGGAAAAATGACTGAATAGTCGGACAATTGAACGGATAAGACACGCAGCAAAAGCCTTCCTTGATGAGACTGATGCAGAAAGATTACTTAAAAATGATTATTCTACAGTTTTTGGAACCAAAACGGCTCA
>NZ_JBHTBW010000045.1:0-142478 GCF_042665195.1 Laceyella putida | reverse complement strand
TTACCAGATGGGACAGTTCAAGAACAAATGACAATGATCAGGCATGACTTCCATAGCGACAATCACCCATTCATTCTCTTCACAAATTTCGGTCACCCGTTCCTTGAATCGCTCTTCTACTTGATTCACCAGTACTTTTCTTCGTGCGCGGACAGAAAACAAAATGATAGTTGATTAAAGAGACCCTTGTTCTTGTTCTTCTATAGTCTTGTTCCATATCCAGATCTAACCGTTCGATCCGCAAACTGCAACATCAAAAGAAAAAAATAGTTGCTCTAAGCATCTCCTTTATGGGGATACCGAGCAACGCCGTCTTTCATCCCACGCTTGAAACCGTGGGCTTTCAGCCGGTAAAAATCTGTAAAAAATGACATCAATGAATGGAGTCGGATATAAAAACAATTTTCCTTCGAATAAGCAAAATATCCGGTTGGTTGAGATGGTGCAATGAATGGATTGGGGGATCTTCCCGCGTGGCCGTTCCCCACAGGTCGGCAAACGGGATGATCCGGTCGCGCAATTCCACCATGGGGATCCGGAGCAGGGGAAAGAATCCCCATGGATAGAAGCGCGCCCCCCACAAACGCAATGGGCCTGCCGCGTCCCGCGTAAGATAGCGGGATAAGGGGCCGATCACAAAACTGCAAGGCAACTTTCGATTTTGCCAATGTAGGCTGTCCCGAAATGAAACAAAAGCTCCACATAGCCATCCGGCCAGATGACTTCACGATCTTTCCCGCCATAGTGGCGCTCCAATGTCCAGAGGCAACGCACATAGGGTTGAAGGGCGGGAGGGGGTGTGAATTCTCGGTACATTGACGTCCGTCTCCTTTCCGAAGCATCCCAGGAGTATTGTGCCACAATGTGAGCAGTTTGTGCCGATTCATTGACAAGATTTTCACGGGAGATGGGGAGTGTGTTATGATGGGAAGTGGACGGAGGAGGATGTCGCATGAAACAGCTTCGAATCTTACGCCTGTTGGCAGTGGTTACTGCAGTTGGTGCTTATGTTATGTTGCTGATGGGCGCCATCGTCAGCAAAACGGAATCAGGGCAAGGCTGTGGGAACTCCTGGCCCTTCTGCCATGGGCAATTGATTCCTGAATCGATGCCGATCGCGACCGTGATTGAATTGAGTCACCGCGTCGTTTCAGGTATCGACGGATTTCTTATTTTGCTATTAACGGTATGGTCTTGGATCGCGTTTAAAGATAATGTGCGCATCAAAACATTGGGTTTTATGAGCCTCTTTTTCGTCGTGTTGCAAGGTGGGCTCGGGGCGCTTACCGTTGTATTTGAAGGTGATTTCACCAAGAAGTTCGCCCTCGCCCTTCACTTCGGGTTTTCATTGATTTCTTTCGCCAGCGTGGTCTTATTGGCAGTGACGCTATTTGAGCAACAGAAAGCGGTGGGTGGTGAGTCCCGCCCGGTCGGCAAAGGGATGAAAATCGCCACCTGGGGTCTGGCCGCATGGACGTATGTGATCGTGTATACGGGGGCGCTGGTGCGTCACTCCGATGCGACCATGGGCTGTGGTTTCTCGTTCCCTGGATGCGGAACGACGCTGTTCCCCGATTTCACTTCCATTGCGGGGATCCACATGCTGCATCGTTATGGGGCGTATTCCCTATGGCTGTTCAGTTTGCTCTTCCTGATCGCGATTCTGAAAGCGTATCGTGACCGTCGCGATTATGTGCGCGGTGGCTGGTTGGCTTTGGGCTTGATCACTTTGCAGGCGGTGACGGGGATCGTTACGGTCAAGACGGGTGGTCAATTGGTGGCGGCCTTGGTGCACACCACGATCATCTCCATTTATTTCTCCGTGATTTGCTATCTTTGCATGCAAGGCGGTTGGCCCTGGAAACGGAAGTTGGAAAGGACAGAGATCTCTTCCAATCCTGTGACGACATGAAGATTATGAGGCAATACCGGCTTGGCTTGAAACTCCATTCAGGCCGAGCCGGTTTTTTGGTTTGAAAAAAGATTGAGTGGTCGGTTTATTTATGATCGCTTAAATTTATTTGTCTCTGGCACGTGTTCCTTGGGGTGCGACCGGGAAGCGTAAATTCAGTGAAAGAGAGAAAATTGTTTGATTCACTCTCGCCAGTTTTCTTTCTTTTTGATACAATCACTAATGAACGGTCAATTCTGTTCATATGGTTGGAGGAGTAATGGATAATTGAATCAATGTTTTGCATCCTTCGGGGCAGGGTGAAAATCCCGACCGGCGGTGATGGGGCAATCGGCCTCTCAGCCCGTGACCCGCATTCGTGCGGTGGATTCGGTGAAATTCCGGAGCCGACAGTATAGTCTGGATGGGAGAAGGATGAACAGGTGTCGTGTACCCTTTGGGGGAGTTTTTTGAAAAACGCTCTTCTAAAGGCTTATTTTGCTATGCGCAAATGCTCAAGTCCGTACATGAACCTGCTTCTTCTGAAAAAACGCCTCGACTCCATGCTTAAGCTTGGAAGCGGGGTTTTTTTATTAAGGGGGGTGAATAGGTGAAAGCGCATGAGGATTGGATGCGGTTAGCGTTAGAGTTGGCGCGGGCGGCAACCGGGCAGACTTCGCCAAACCCGATGGTGGGGGCGGTGGTTGTGAAGAATGGCAAGATGGTGGGGGCGGGTGCTCACCTCAAAGCGGGAACGCCCCATGCCGAAGTGCATGCGATCGATATGGCCGGCCATGAAGCGGAGGGGAGCACCATATACGTCACATTGGAACCCTGCAATCATATCGGGCGCACGCCGCCTTGCACTGAAAAGATCATCGCCAGCGGCATTCGGCGTGTAGTGATTGGCACCGTTGATCCTGACGAGAAGGTGCGGGGGAGAGGGATCGCCCGCCTTCGCGATGCGGGGATCGAGGTGATTGAAGGAGTGCTGGCGGAAGAATGCCAACGGTTGAACGAGGCTTATTTTTTTCATCGGCGCACGGGGCGGCCGTTTGTCACGTTGAAGACCGCCATGACGTTGGATGGCAAGATTGCCACCGTTACGGGAGATAGCCGTTGGATTACAGGTGAAGCTTCGCGCGAGCATGTTCATTTGATGCGTCATCAGCATGATGCCATCCTGGTTGGAATTCAGACCGTACTCTTTGATGATCCAAAATTGACTGCCAGATTAATTCCGGGTGGAAACCATCCAGTGCGCGTGATTTTGGATAGTCGCCTACAAACCCCGTTGGATGCAGCCATTACAGAGGTGAGCGAGGCTCCCACGTGGATCTTCACGACGGAAGAACGGGACCGCGAACGGGAACGGAGACTTCGCGATAAAGGCGTGCGCATTGTCTCGACGGGTACGGCCTCGCGAGTCGATTTGGAAAAGGTGCTTGAGGTGTTGGGAAAAGAGGGGATCCTGTCTTTGCTCATTGAAGGCGGAGGCACGGTCAACGCAGCTTTCCTGCAACAAGGCCTGGTGCAAAAAGTGATTGCCTTTATCGCTCCCAGGTTGCTGGGCGGAAAGGACAGTCCCACCCCGGTTGAGGGGGAAAACCCGCACCGGATGCAATCGTCCCTTTCGCTAAAGGATGTCCGTGTCACCCAATTTGATCAAGACATCTGTGTCACAGGTTATCTGGATGCGTGACACTGAAGGAGGATGGCTGTGTTTACAGGAATCATTGAAGAAGTGGGCCAATTGATACATGTGAAAAAACAACCGGCGGCGATGGAGTTGACCGTGCAGGCAAAGCAAGTGCTGCAGGGGACGAGATTGGGGGACAGCATCGCGGTCAATGGCGTTTGCTTAACGGTGACCCGGATGGGAACGGATGTGTTCTGCGCCGATGTGATGCCAGAAACGATGAAACGAACCAATCTTCGGCACCTGCATGCAGGAGCTCCGGTCAACTTGGAACGGGCGTTGGCTGTGGGGGATCGTTTGGGAGGCCACTTTGTGCAAGGGCATGTCGATGGAGTGGGCACCATCCAGTCGATCACGCCTTTAGCCAATGCGGTGGTTTTCCGCATTCAAGTGGAACCCGCCCTGACCGATTACATGATTCCCAAAGGCTCCGTTGCCGTCAATGGAATCAGCCTCACTCTGGTGGATGTGGAGGCGGATGCGTTTTCGGTGTCCATCATTCCCCACACGCTTCACCATACCCAGTTGCAGCAGGCGAAGCCTGGCGATCAGGTCAACATCGAGTGTGATATGATCGGCAAGTATTTGGCCAAATGGGTAAAAGGCAAACCAGCCACTGCGCATGATTCGTTATCGATGGAGACATTAAAGAAAGCCGGGTTTCTCGGCTGATAAAGGGGGAAGTGAGGATGTTTCATACGATTGAAGAAGCATTGGCCGAGTTGAAGCAAGGCCGAGTCATAATTGTGGTCGACGATGAGGAAAGGGAAAATGAAGGGGATTTTGTCGCCTTGGCTGATCGGGCCACCCCTGAGGTGATTAATTTCATGATCACCCATGGCCGCGGATTGGTCTGTGTCCCACTCTTAGAAGAGCGTGCCCAAGCGTTGGACCTGCCGCCCATGGTCACACACAACACCGATCGGCATGGCACGGCGTTTACGGTATCGGTGGATGCGCTTGCCACCTCGACAGGCATTTCCGCGTTTGAGCGGGCGGATACGATTCGAAAATTGATTGATCCCGCTGCCGAACCGCAGGATTTCCGCCGCCCTGGGCATATTTTCCCATTGATTGCCCGAGCTGGGGGCGTGCTGAGGCGGGCGGGCCACACAGAAGCGGCGGTTGACCTGGCCAAACTGTGTGGTGCCTATCCTGCCGGGGTCATTTGTGAAGTGATCAACGAAGATGGAACGATGGCGCGGGTGCCCGAGCTGGCAGAGATCGCAGAACGGTTTCAACTGAAGATGATCACCATTCAAGACTTGATTGAGTATCGTCGCCGCACGGAAACGTTAGTGAAGCGGGAAGTGTCCATCCACCTGCCGACGGAGTTTGGCGACTTTACCATGATCGGTTATTCCAACCAGGTGGATGGGAAAGAACATGTCGCCTTCGTCAAAGGGCAGGTTGATTCGGATCAGCCGATCCTGGTTCGTGTGCACTCCGAATGTTTGACGGGGGATGTGTTTGGTTCGCATCGATGCGATTGCGGTCCCCAGCTTCATGCCGCACTCAAGCGGATTGCGGAAGAAGGGACAGGGGTGCTTCTGTATATGCGCCAGGAAGGGCGCGGCATTGGGCTGATTAACAAACTCAAAGCGTATAAACTGCAAGAAGAGGGATTGGATACCGTTGAAGCCAATGTGCGGCTCGGTTTCCAGCCGGACTTGCGCGAGTATGGAATCGGGGCGCAGATTTTGCGCGACTTGGGCGTTCGGCGCATGCGGCTGATGACCAATAATCCCCGCAAAATCACGGGATTGAAAGGATATGGCTTAGAAGTGACGGAAGTTGTGCCGATTGTTTTCCCACCCCGGGAAGAGAACCGGCACTACATGATGACAAAAAAAGAGAAGCTAGGGCACCTGTTGTCCCTGTAAAATAGAGGAGGAACCTAAAGATGCCACAAATATATGAAGGAAAGTTAGTAGCGCAAGGATTGAAATTTGGGATCGTGGTCAGCCGTTTTAATGATTTTATTACGGGCAAACTGTTGGAAGGCGCTGTCGACACGTTAAAACGGCATGGGGCGGACGACGACCAAATTGCCGTAGCCTGGGTACCTGGGGCTTACGAAATTCCGTTAATTGCCGACCAAATGGCGGCGACGCATCGCTATGATGCCATTATTACGCTTGGTTGCGTCATCCGTGGGGCCACCAGCCATTATGATTATGTGTGCAACGAAGTCTCCAAGGGAGTGGCTCAAGCTAGCATCCGCCACCAACTTCCCGTGATTTTTGGGGTGGTGACGACAGAGACGATTGAACAGGCCATCGAGCGGGCCGGAACCAAAGCGGGAAACAAAGGAGCGGAAGCGGCTGTCAGCGCGATTGAAATGGCCAATCTGATGCGGCAAATTAGTGGCTAACAGGAAGAGGAAAAAGCATGGCGCATGATGTGAAAATCAAACTGGCCCTATTTGAAGGGCCATTGGACCTATTATTGCATCTGATCGAAAAAGCGGAAGTCGATATTTATCAAGTTCCCATTGCGCAGATCACGGAACAGTACATGCAAGTTTTGTACGAGGCGCAGGAGCTGGAATTGGAAGTGGCCAGTGAGTTTTTGGTGATGGCCGCCACCTTGCTGGCCATCAAAAGTCGCATGCTTCTGCCAAGACAAGAAGAAATATTGGAAGATGAATACGACTATGGTGAAGAGGAATGGTTTGTTGACCCGCGCACGGAACTGGTGGAACGCTTGTTGGAGTATAAGCGGTTCAAACGGTTGGGTGAAGTGTTGCGGGAACGGGAAGAGGAACGAAGCAAAGTCTACTCTCGCCCGGCGATGGATCTTTCCTCGTATACGCCGGAAGCCAATCCGGTCGAGGGGCTTACGCCTGATGACCTTCTGCAAGCCTTCGTCGATGCCCTCAAAAATCGCAAACCGCCTGAGCCCATGACGAAGGTGGCTCGGGAGGAGATTTCCGTCAGTGCCCGGATGGATGAGATTTATAAGGACTTATTGGAACAAGGGCAACTCTTTTTCACGAAGCTGTTGCGCTGGGATGTGCTTACGAAAGAACGGGTGATCACCACCTTCTTGGCCTTGTTGGAACTGATGAAGGTGAAAAAAATCGTCTGCCGGCAACACTCCTTATTTGGGGAAATCTTGATTGAGCGGTTAGAAGTGGAGGGGAGCCAAGCATGAGCCAGGAGATGAAAGCCATAGTCGAAGGACTTCTCTTCGCCGCGGGCGAGGATGGCTTAAGTGTGAAAGAAATAGCGGAAGTCACAGGAATGGCCAAGAAGGATGTGGAACTGCTCATCCACGATATGCGGGTGGACTGGAAAGAGCAACAGCGCGGGGTGCAAATTGTCAAAGTGGCGCAAGTCTACCAAATGACTACACTCCCAGAGCATGCTGCTTATTTTGAAAAATTGGCGCAAGCCCCCAATCGCTCGCAACTGTCGCGGGCCGCGTTGGAAACGCTGGCCATTATCGCTTATCGCCAACCGATTACGCGCATAGAGATTGAAGAGATTCGGGGAGTGAAAAGCGACCGTGTGGTTCAAGTGTTGCAGCGTAAAGGCTTGATCCGTGAAGTGGGGCGGGCTGAAGGAGCGGGCAGGCCCATTTTGTATGGCACTTCCCGTGAATTCCTCGACTATTTTGGGTTAAATCACATTGATGAACTCCCACCGGCGGATTCGATCTTCGATTGGCAGGAATGGGAGCAAGAACGACAAGATCTGTTTGAGCGTCTGGGTGTGGAACCGGCTGCCCATGAGCCGGATATGGAAACGGAGCAAGCGGAACAGGAACAGTTTGAACCCGTTCCGGAGGGTTGACCAGTCACAAATATTCCAAAAGAGGGTCCGTGGCGGCCCTCTTTTTTGTATGATAAGAAAGTGAGTAACAGGGTAGTGGAGGCTGTTAGTGTGAGACAGACAAGCATAGGGAAATTCCTCGTTTCACCGCGCAAGTGATGAAACCGTTTATACTTGTGGAGCCATCATCCGTGAAATGCTTGCGAAGAAATAATGAGTTAAGTGGTTCTATTTGTAAAATAACATGTAGTCAAGAGCCCTCAAAGGAGGGTTTTTTATTTTGTTCCCCATTCTCCATTACTTTGACGGTTGTCCTTGAAGACATGAGGAGATTCGGGCTTATGCTCTTTAAAAAGGGGTAGGACGGATACAAGAGGGTGTCCTCTTCTCAAAAAATAAAGCCCGTTCCAGAGGAAGGGCAAATACTCTCTATTACCAAACCACTTGTGTGGCAGCGTTACATTTTGTTCGGTTCCAAGGAGGTTCTTGACATCAACGTCTATGTTCACATTGCAAAAGGCTTGTCACACCTGCTTTTCAGACAATTTCCAGCCAAGGTAACGACTGCTTTCTGCCATAGTAGTGTCTCTAATGATTCGTGTTTCTACCAGGGTAACGACTGATTTTTGCAAATTTGCATTTAGATAAAAACAGCGGAAATCCTTGATATCATTGGGATTGGTCGGGATGAGGCGTTTTTGCATTTAATAAGGCAAGAGTTGGTTAAACAGTCACTCAGGCGGCTGGGAGACTGCTTCTTTTTTTGCAAGGTTCCCAAATGCGACATTTGTTTTTATAATAGAAAAGTGGCAGTTTTATTATGTTTATATAAGATAAGATCGTTGCAGATGGTGAAATCACCATAAAAAGTAAAGGGATGATGCTTGGAAAAAATAAGCAGGAAAAACGACCAGTTGATAGAATATTTAAGTAAATTATTGGATAATGATTATTAATGTAAATGCAGCATTTTTTATTCTTAAATACGAATATTTATATGTTTCTGCAAAATAATATAATTCATTATTAGAATAATTGCACTTATTTGATGAATGGTTTGATCGGAAGGGGATATCACTGGAAAGGGGGCTTTTGTTTTGTTACACCAACTTATTACGAGAGAAACGATCGTATTTAAAGATTTTGTCTCTCATTGGAAAGAAGCGATTCGGGTGGCATCTTTTCCTTTGCTCAAGTTGGGATATATCGAGGAAAATTATGTCCACGCGATGATTCATATCATAGATCAACTGGGGCCGTATGTGGTACTTACCCCCCATGTGGCAATTACCCATGCCCGGCCCGAATTGGGAGTCAATCAGTTATCGATGAGTTTGCTGCGGTTAAAAGAAAGCGTTTCATTTGGCAGAGGGAAAGAAGTTCACTTGGTGATTGTCCTTGCCGCAGTAGATAATCACTCGCATTTGCATGCGCTTGCGGAGCTGTCTAATTTGTTTTCGCGGGAGGAGAACATCCAAACAATCATCCAAAGTGATGAACCAGAAGAGATCTTGTCCATTATCCGCCGGTACTCAAATGGAGTGGGTCTGGACTGAATGATCGTTGAATTCAATGTGAGCGAAATTGTTATCGAAGCTTAGGATTGAAGCGAACGGCGAAAAACGCGATTGACGATTGGGACGTTCGCCTAATCGGGATTATCTTGGGAATGGCATTAATGTGGATAAAGTAAAAATTGTGCGACGTGAGGTATACAACCCTTCTTTCCTGCAAAAAATACCGAATAATGGCAGGTGGTGGGGTTGTTGTTTTTTTTGCTGCTTGTTTTAGGGCTGTTTGTTCTTTTTATTTTTGTAATTTGGTTTACCACACTCCGCATTGAGATGGTATTTAAACGTGAACAGGGGAATGATCGTGGTGAAGTCATCATTTCCGCTTGGGGAGGCTTGTTTCGGTATCGCCTCGCCATCCCCCAATTACAATGGGAAGGGATCGATCAAGGGATGAAAGTGGAATCCCAAGCCAAATTGGAATCCAACGTGGATGGGGCGGCGACAAAAGCGACGCAAAAAAAAGCAGATGTTATGGTAAACAAGCGGAAGATCAAGAAAATGAAAGAGTCCTATCGTGAATTAGTGGAAAACATCTCGTTTTTTCATCAAACGATTCGCTGGTTTTTAAGCAAAGTAACATGTGAAAAACTGGTTTGGAAGACACGTATCGGAACGGGAGACGCGGCGGAAGCCGGCATTTTGACAGGTGTGGCGTGGACAGTGAAATCCACCCTCGTGGGTTGGGTCAGCCAGTATATCAAATGGCGGCAGCCTCCGGAACTTTATGTTGATCCTCAATTTCAAACGCCGGTCATAGAAACGCATCTGCATAGTATAATTCACTTTAAGATCGGGCATGCTATCATTGGCATCAAACGGTTATTATTTCATATGCGGAAAGGGAGAGTTCGTTAAATGTCTGAGCATCCGATTCAAAACTTAATGAAAACCGCAATGGAAAACATTCGCGAAATGGTGGATGTCAATACGATCATTGGCGATCCAGTGGAAACGAATGAAGGAACGATCATCATCCCCGTCTCCAAAGTGGGATTTGGTTTTGCGGCAGGGGGCAGCGAATTTAAGGGCACGACGGAGGAAGACAAGAAAACGCATGGCACGGGAGATGGTGACAAAAGAAGAGATCCGAACGGCAGAGGAAAAGAGCAAGACGGCAAATTCCCATTTGGCGGCGGAAGTGGTGGAGGGATCTCCATTACTCCTGTCGGTTTTATTGTGATCGGTGAAACAGGCATCCGGCTATTGAACATGGATGGGAACACGCATTTGATTGACCGGGCCATGGATATGGTGCCTTCCCTGATGGAACAGCTTAAGAATATGGCCAAAAAGAATAAGACCAATAGAAACAATGGGCAATGTGACCCATTTTAATAAGGTTTGTGCAAGGAACGGAAACGACACCGCAGCAACGCCGTGTCGTTTTTACATATTCTCGCCTCCCCTGCATATATTGGTACAAACCCGGACGAAGCAATGGGGTGAACGAATAGTGAATCGCGTAAAACAATGGGGAATCATCGCGTTAATCGTGGCAGTGGGGGGCACGATGCTTTTCGGACAACCAAGCATGGCGCAGGAAGGGACATCCGACATCGATGTGGCGCCCGGCGCGCAAGCCGCGATCTGTGCGGATGCCACATCAGGTCGGGTCTTGTATGGGAAAAATGTGGATGATGAAATGCTGATTGCCAGTTTAACCAAAATCATGACGGCGATTGTCGCCATTGAAAGTGGGAAGTTGGACGAATTAGTGACGGTGGGGCCCCGGGCGGTGGGGGTGGAAGGTTCGTCCATTTATCTTAAGCAAGGCGAAAAAATACCTTTGATCACGCTGTTGTACGGGTTGATGCTTCGCTCGGGGAATGATGCGGCAGTGGCGATCGCCGAACATATCGGCGGATCGGTTGAAGGATTTGTCTATCTGATGAATCGGAAAGCGGAATACATGGGGCTGGAACACACTCATTTTGCCAATCCACACGGATTGGACGCCGAAGGTCATTACTCCTCGGCGCGGGATTTGGCTGTGTTGACATCTTATGCCTTAAAAAACCCCACTTTTCAAGAAATTGTGAAGACAGAGGTAAAAACGGTTCCGTGGCCCGGGGAAAAGTGGAACCGCAAATTTTACAACAAGAACAAAATGTTGCGGTTATACAAATGGGCCGATGGAGTCAAAACAGGGTACACCAAAAAAGCGCGGCGCACGTTAGTCGCTTCCGCCACCAAAGAAGGGCACCAATTGGTGACGGTAACCCTCAATGACGGTGATGACTGGCGCGATTCCATGAACATGTTGGAATATGGATTCCAGCAGTATGATTTGGTGCCAATATTGCAAAAAGGACAAGTCGTATCCAAACGAGCGGTTCAATCAAAAGAGGATAAACTTTTTGACGTCATCGCGGGCACTTCTTTTTCTTTTCCGCTTACCGATCAGGAGAAAGGGCAAGTGGTGGTCGAACCCATCATCAGTTTTCCGCTCAAATTGGTGCGACATGATCAGCAACAGGTGGGAAGTGCCCGGATTTTTCTAAGGGAAGAACAGATTGGCGCCATTCCCCTGGTGGTGAAGTTTCGGTCGGAACCGTCTGTTTTTCGCCGATTTAAAGACTGGCTTGGCTTGATGGTGTGGCAGGGGGAGAGACGATGATCAACTGGATATGGTTTTTTATGATTTTCAGTGGGGTGGTGGCAGCGGCGGCCCAAGGGCGGTTTGACCTGGTGACGAATGCGGCGTTGAATGGCGCCAAAGACGCCGTGGCGGTTTGCATAGGGCTGATCAGCATTCTCGTCTTTTGGCTTGGGATGATGCGGATCGCCCAAGATGCCGGATTGTTGGAAAAACTGGCTCGGTTATTGGGGCCGGTCGCGCGTTTCCTTTTTCCCACAGTTCCGCCGGAACATCCGGCAATGGGTTACATCTTGTCCAATATGAGCGCGAACCTGTTCGGCCTGGGGAATGCGGCAACCCCGATGGGGTTAAAAGCGATGGAAGAGTTACAGAAGTTAAATCCCGATCCGAAGACGGCAACACCCGCCATGTGCACGTTGCTCGCGTTGAATACTTCTGGTCTGACTTTAATTCCCACGACGATTATTGGCATCCGCCTCAAATACGGTTCGTTGGAGCCCACTGAGATCATCGGGCCCACGCTTCTGGCGACCATGATTGCCACATCGATGGCGGTTCTGTTGGATCGTTACTATCAGAATAAAACGTTTGATCGTTCTGGTATGCTAAAGCCTCATCTGAAATGACAAGGAGAAGGGGGAGAGTCCATTGTTTGAAGCGGTTTCGCTGATATCCAAAATCATGTTGCCGGCCTTGCTTGTGTTTATCCCCCTATATGCCTTGTTCCAGCGTGTGCCCATCTATGAAAGTTTCATAGATGGGGCGAAAGAAGGATTTCCCACCGCCATCTCCATTATTCCTCATCTCGTGGGGATGATGGTGGCCGTTGCGATCTTTCGTGATACAGGTGCGTTGCAGTTTTATCTGCAATTCCTGAATCCGGTGTTGTCTCTGCTCCATATTCCCGAGGAAGTGGTGCCGATCGGGATCTTGCGCCCGATTTCGGGTACGGGTTCCTTGGCCTTTGTCGAAAGCATCCTCCGGACCTACGGCCCTGATTCATTCTTGGGGAAATTGGCCTCTACCATTCAAGGGAGCACGGATACGACACTTTATGTCTTGACGGTATATTTTGGGGCGGTGGGCATTCGTCGGTCCCTGTATGCGTTAAAAGTCGGTTTATGGGCTGACCTGATTGGTTTTCTCGCTTCACTGGGAATTTGTTCCCTTCTATATGCTGCTTAATCTTGATTCGGATGACCTGTAGCCAGGTCTTTTTTATTGTCTCTTTACCGCACACTTGTGTCCCCTTGCGGAAACGGGTAAGATGACATAGAGGTGAATGATGGTGATTGAGCGTCTGCAAAAAGTCTTGGCTCATGCGGGTGTCGCTTCGAGGCGCCACTCCGAAGAACTGATCAAATCGGGAAAAGTGAAGGTGAACGGGAAAGTCGTCACCCAATTGGGAGTCAAAGTGGACCCGGCACAAGATCAAATCGAAGTGAACGGACAGTTGATTCAACAGGAACAGAAACGTACGTTTCTATTCTATAAACCGTTGCGCGTCATTACCAGCATGTCTGATCCGCAAGGGCGAAAAGTTGTGGCGGATTATTTCCGCTCTGTCCCTGAGCGCATATATCCGGTCGGTCGGTTAGATTATGATACCGAAGGCCTGTTGCTATTGACCAATGATGGAGAGTTGGCCAACCGGCTGATCCATCCGCGCTATGAAGTGGACAAGACGTATGTCGCCACAGTGAAAGGACGCCCAAGTCCAGCGGCGATCGAACAGTTGCGAAAAGGGGTGAAACTGGAAGATGGTTGGACCGCTCCGGCGGGTGTGCGGATCTTATCCCAGGATGACACGCAAACCAAATTGCAACTTACCATTCGGGAAGGTCGCAACCGGCAAGTGCGGCGCATGTGTGATGCGGTGGGCCATCCGGTCATTCATCTGATGCGCACCAAGCTGGCGTTTCTCACGCTGGAGGGGTTAAAGCGGGGGGAGTATCGTGAGTTGACGGGCCAAGAACAGGAGAGATTACGGCGACTGCTTACGTAAAAGGGTTTTCATATAATCTTCAAAATGGAATGAGGTCCATGGAATGACAGGCGTTATAATGTAAATTGGAAGATTATCAGGTTTTATATAGTGTAAGCGGTTGAAAACGGGGGGAGAGATATCCATGATTGAGAATTCCAAATGTGAATGTGGTCACAATAACCCCGTTGGGACCATATTATGCGAAAACTGTGGGAAGCCGCTTAATGATGAGACGAAAGAAAAAGAGACACTTGTTCAGGAGATGCGATATGAAGGGAAAGCGCGTCGCTCGCAAACCTTTCAATCCTCTCCTTTTGATATGGTATGGAACTTTTTCTCTTCGGTTAAAGTGGCCATTATTCTCATCATTATCACGTTAATCGCTTCGGGCATTGGAACGATTTTTCCGCAAGCGAAGTTTGTTCCGTCGAATGACCCCGAGGCCTACTACGCGGAGCATTATGGTTTGTGGGGAAAATGGTTTCACCTTTTGGGCTTTTCCAATATGTACAATGCTTGGTGGTTTTTCACGCTGATCTCCATGATCGGGATCTCATTGGTTGTATGCAGCCTTGACCGAGTGATCCCTTTGTATAAGGCGTTAAAGAATCAGCAAGTAAAGAAAAGCATCGATTTCTTGACGAGACAACGCATCTCATCAGCATCCGCCCTCTCGGAAGAGAACATGGAGGAAAAACTGTCCCGGATGGAAGAAGCGCTCAAAACGAAGGGATACCAGGTGAAACGGGAAGGAAAAGCTTTGCTTGCCGAGAAAGGACGCATCAGCCGTTGGGGACCGTATATCAATCATATCGGCTTGATCATCTTTTTATTCGGCGTTTTGTTGCGTTATGTTCCGGGCTGGTACCTGGATGAAACGATGTGGGTGCGTGAAGGCGAAGTGAAGAAGGTCCCGGAAACGCCTTATTATATCAAAAATGAACGTTTTGACATCACGTTTTATGATGAAAAAGAGACGCCGGAAGCGAAAAAGGCGGAAGGGCCGGTTGTCAAAAAATATGAGACCAAGGCCGTGCTGTATGAGAAGAATTGGACAACCGGCCAACTGACACCTGTGACAAAGGGATCGATTATCGTCAATCATCCCCTGGCATATAAGGATCTCCGTTTGGTTCAAGCTGATTTCCGAATGGGCTTGTTGGACGCGTTGAGCTTGAAATTGGTCGACAAGGAATCCAAACAGACCTTGGGGACGTTTACGGTCGACCTCTATGACATCAAACCGAATCAAGTCTTCTGCGTGGCGGACAGGGAAATCGTCCTGCTCGATTATTATCCGGACTTTGCGCTTGAGAATAATCAGCCGATAACCAAGTCGCCCGACCCGAACAAACCCGCGTTTGTCTTTGAAGTGAGGGAGAAAGGGCAGGGCAAAGGGGAGCGCTCCTGGGTGATTTCGGGTCAAAACCTGGACGCGCTGACAAAAGAGAACCGCTATGCGATCGATTTGGCCGGCATGAAGATGGTGAACTCCACCGGTTTGATGGTACGCGTGGACAAGAGCCTGCCTGTCATCTTGTTCGGGGGTGTCATCAGCATGATTGGCTTAGTCATGGGATTCTACTGGCACCATCGACGCGTGTGGGCGCGTGCGGAAGAAGGCCGGCTTTATATCGGCGCGCACACGAATAAAAATTGGTATAGCTTGGAGCGGGAACTGAAGCTGCTGGGTGAGTTTGATGGGTTGCAGGTCAAGCGCAATTGAGCATGGGAGGAACAGAGATGGAACAACTAATGGAATATCTCCTTTTATGTACCTTTTTCCTCTACCTTTTTTCGTCCGTTGCCTTTGTGATGGGCATCAATAAAGGGACGGAGAAGGCGGAGGACCCCAAGAGCCGGCGGTGGGGAAACATTGCCGTTGGGATGAGCATTATTGGCGTCTTTTTTCAATTGTTGTTCATTATTACTCGAGTGGTGATCGGAGGCCATTGGCCGACGAGCAATATGTTTGAGTTTACGGCATTTTTATGTTTCACCATAGTCATCGCGTTTATCGTCCTTTTCTTCATGTACCGATCGGCGGTGTTAGGAGCGTTTGTGATGCCGCTGGCCGTGATTCTGCTGGCATATGCCTCGGTGTTTCCGCATGAGGTGCAGCCGCTGATTCCGGCACTGCAGAGTTACTGGCTTCCAGTGCACGTATCCACGGCCGCGCTGGGGCAAGGGGCGTTTGGGGTCGGATTCGTAGCTGGTTTGATCTACCTGCTTCATCAGTTTGGCAAAGTGAAAGAAGGAAAAAATGCCAGATGGTTAGAAATTACTCTGGTGGTTGTGCTTATGTTTGTGGGTTTCAGTGTGATTAGCTTGGGATTCAAAGCTTTTCATTATGAAGCGAAGTTTTCGCACGTGGTCGATGGGCAACCGGCGGTGCAAGAATATGATGTCCCGCCTTTGGTGGCGCCGCATGACAGCGAAGCCATCCACATCGACTCCTTTTTGGGCCTGAGCAAACCGCTGGCGGAAGTGCCAAGCTGGATGAAGGGAAAAGCGGCCGCTTCGAAATTTAATGGCGTCCTGTGGGGAATGATCAGTGGCTTGATCCTATATGGGCTGATTCGTCTCATCAGCCGCAAGCCCGTGCGTGAAATTCTCCATCCGCTGGTAAATAGAATAAACCCCGATTTAGTGGAGGAAATCAGTTACCGTGCCATTGCGATTGGTTTCCCGATCTTTACGCTGGGGGCATTGATCTTTGCCATGATTTGGGCACATGAAGCGTGGGGGCGTTTTTGGGGCTGGGATCCAAAAGAAGTGTGGGCGCTCATCACGTGGCTGTTCTACAGCGCGTATCTCCATCTCCGGCTATCGCGCGGATGGCATGGCGTGAAGTCGGCGTGGCTTGCGGTTGGCGGTTTTATTATAATCATGATAAACCTAATTGTGATTAATTTGGTCATCTCAGGTTTACATTCATACGCTTAAGTTAAACAGCCGGGGTGAAAGAACAATGGAAAAACAGTATCACATTCTTGTTGTTGATGATGAGGATCGCATTCGGCGCTTGCTTCGCATGTACCTGGAGAGAGAAGGCTACCTGATCGACGAAGCGGAAAATGGCGAAATCGCCTTGGAAATGGCGTTTGATACGGATTACGATCTGATTTTGCTCGACTTGATGTTGCCGGGCATGGATGGATTGGATGTCTGTGCTGAGATTCGCAAAAAGAAGGCAACGCCGATCATTATGCTGACTGCTAGAGGAGAAGAGGGAAACCGCGTAGAAGGATTTGAAGTGGGGACAGACGATTATGTGGTCAAACCGTTTAGTCCACGTGAGTTGGTTCATCGGGTGAAGGCAGTGTTGCGACGCGCTTCAGCCACCGCTTTCCTCACCACCGACACGGAAACGCACAATGTCATCGTGTTTCCTGAGCTGACTATCGACCATGATGCACATGAGGTGAAAGCGGGGGGCAAAAAAATACAACTCACGCCAAAAGAATACGAGTTGCTGTATTACTTGGCCAAGTCTCCGGATAAAGTGTTTACGCGGGAACAATTGCTTCGTGACGTATGGCATTATGAGTTTTTTGGGGATTTGAGAACGGTTGACACGCATGTGAAGCGTCTGCGCGAGAAACTCAACCGTGCTTCCTCCAAGGCAGCCAAGATGATAACGACGGTTTGGGGAGTCGGTTATAAGTTAGAGGTGCCAAAAGAGTGATTTTACGAAGTGTTGTCGGTAAGCTGTGGTTGACCATCATTATCCTTGTAACGTTGATTTTGGTGTTGGTGAGCTTGTTTTTAAGCAAACAGATCGAAGACACCTATGTCGAAGGCCAAAAAGTGAGTCTGGAAAAACTGGCGAAGCGCATCCAGACACAATTGAAAGACGCGGGACCCAATCAATCCCAATATCTCAACAATGTGTTGATGGTTGCGACGGAATTCGATACATATCTGGTGGTGTTGGATGCGAGCGGGTCGGTCAGCCCCATCGGTGTCTCGCCGCATGTGCCCAATGTGCAGTGGCAGGAGATATTGACGGATGAAGAGCTGAAGAAGGTATTGATAGGCCAATCCATCACGATGCGGGGGAAGGTGCGGTTGCAAACGAACCCGCAACCGGGAAATCCCTTGATAAAAAACGATATCCTGCTTGTCGCCGTTCCTTACATCAAGGATAAAAAGCCGTCAGGGGCCATTGTGCTGTATCAGGTGCAAAATCAATTGAGTGAGACGGATATCAAACGGTGGATTTTCTATACGGCCTTGATCGGGATCGTATTGACAACGATTTTTGCCTTTTTCTTATCCTCCCGCATTTCGCAACCATTGATCCAAATGAAACGGGCCGTAGAGAAGATGGCGCGTGGGGAATTTTCAACGCGGGTTCCTGTCCGTTACCATGAACGGGATGAGATTGCTGAATTGGCCATGACTTTCAACCGTTTGGCGTCGCAATTGGAAGACTCGATTCATCAGTTGTCGCAAGAAAAAGAGCAGCTGGCCAGCATCTTGCGCAGTATGTCTGATGGTGTGCTGACGATGAACAAGTTTGGCAAAATCATCATAACCAATCCGATCGGCGAGCGCTTCCTGTCCCTGTGGAAGGGAGAAGTCAAGAAGAACGCCTTGCCCCCTTCCTTGCAAGATTTCTTCAATAAGGTGATTGAGGATAATAAAGAGCATACGGGTGACATCTCAGAACAAGGACGCACATGGGTCGTCGTGATGTCGCCGCTCTATGCGGGGGATCAAGTGCGCGGAGTGGTGGCGGTATTGCGAGATGTGACGGAGGAGCGACGCCTGGACAAGTTGCGCAAGGATTTTGTCGCCAACGTGTCCCATGAGTTGCGGACGCCTCTGGCCATGCTTCAAGGCTACAGTGAAGCGCTGTTGGATGATATAGCTGAGACGCCGGAAGAACGGAGAGAGATCGCGCAAGTGATCAATGAAGAATCACAGCGGATGGGCCGCCTTGTGCGGGAGTTGTTGGACTTGGCGCGGATGGAAGCGGGCCACATCCAAGTGGAGCCCGCGGAGAAGCGGTTGGATAAGTTTATCCAGCGGGTTATCCGCAAATTCCAAAATCTCGCCCGGGAGCAAGAAGTGCGGTTACAAGCGAATATGGGCGAACACCTTCCGACTGTGTATTGGGATGAGGATAAAATTGAGCAGGTGTTGACCAACCTGATCGATAATGCGATTCGCCACACTCCGACAGGCGGTTCGGTAACGGTTTATGTCTATCAGCAAGATGAACGGATTTTCCTCGAGGTGGAAGATACCGGCTCGGGCATTCCGGAAGAAGATGTGCCGTTCGTGTTTGAACGCTTCTACAAAGCGGATAAAGCGCGGACCAGAGGGAAGTCGGGTGGAACAGGCTTGGGCCTGTCCATTGTGAAGCATTTGGTTGCGGCCCATGGGGGTTCCGTTTCGGTTAAGAGCCAACTCGGCGTGGGTACCGTCTTTATCGTGGAGTTGCCGGTGCGTGTGGCAGATGAGGTATTATACGCATAAGAAAAAGACCGCTACAGCGTGAAGAGGTAGCGGTCTTTTTTGTGAAAGTACTTATGTTGTTAACCAAGGGCGCCCATGCCGATCTCCTTGTTCTTCGGCAAAGGCACTGCACCCCATTTTGGTCTCCCTCCGCACGGCTATGCTTTCAGCCTTGGGTTGTGCCATTAAGACAAGGAGGTTTTTTATGGTCATTTTGCCGGAACGAGCGGGCGCATGATCACGGTATTGTAGATGATCCCCTTGGGCGCCGACACGATGGTCCATACCGCTTCGGCGACTTGGTCCGCTTCCATCGCATAATCCTTTTGCCGTCCGAATTCGGTTTTGATTGAACCGGGGCACAAGGCGGAGACCTTGACATGGTGCGGTTTCAATTCTTGTGTCAAGGCGTCTGTCAAAGCCATCAACCCGAACTTGGAAGCGCAGTAGCCGCCCCCCCGGGCAAACGCTTCTGTCCCGGCCACACTGGAGATGTTGACGATGTGCCCTTCCGTCGCTTTCAGATGAGGAATGGCATATTTGCAGGTGAGGAAGGCTCCTTTGAGATTGACGTTCATCATCGCGTCCCATTCGGCTTCCGTCAATTCATCGACAGGGGCAAAATGGCCGAGGCCGGCGTTATTGATCAACACATCCAAGCGTCCAAAGCGCTGTACCGCAAATTGCACCAGGTCTTGCACTTGTTGGCTATTTGTGACGTCACAGCCAAAAGGGAAGATCCGCTCAGGAGCCGTTTGGGCCAAGGCTTCCAACTTCGCTTGGCTACGGGCGCTGGCGATGACCGTCGCGCCACCTCGGGCTAAGCGCTTCGCGATGGCTTCACCCAAGCCTTTGCTGGCTCCGGTGACAATAACGACTTTTCCATTAAGTTCCATATATTGTCATTCCCTTCTTTATGACGTGTGGGGAAGCCCTCAGATATAAAGTGGGAGGCGCCCATCCGGATTAAACGCACTATGGTTAGTTTATCCAATTCTCGGGCGGCGGACAAGGGAAGGTTTACAGGTCGATCTCCATGACGGATTGAATTTCATCAACTTGTTTTAATGTTTCCATTACGTCATTTGGCAGGGGTTTATCGACGCGGAGGATCATAATGGCTTGCCCGCCGGCCATTTTCCGCCCTACCTGCATGGTGGCGATATTGATGCCTTGGCTTCCCAGCAACGTGCCTACCCGCCCGATCGCGCCCGGCTGATCCAAATGCTGAATGAAGAGCAGGTGTCCCTTGGGCGTCACGTCGACAGGGAACTGATCGATTTTGGTAATCCGTGGCCCAAAGCCGTTAAGCAATGTACCGCTGACGCTATGTTGGCTTTGGGCTGTTTTCACTTCGATGTTCAGCCATTGGGTGAAGCCATGGCTGTGTCCAGATTTTTGCTCTAGCACGTGAATGCCACGTTGTTTGGCCACGTGTGGGGCATTCACGTAGTTGATCTCGGCCAAATGGTGCGAAAGAGCGGATTTCAACATCATCCGGGTGAGGGGAGCCACTTCTCTGTCAGCCAATTCCCCAGCATACGTAATCGTAATCTCTTTGATCGCTTCGGTGGTCATTTGCCCAACGAAATGGCCCAGCTTTTCTACCAACTCTTGATAAGGTGCCAACTTTTGTTGCAATTCCGCCGGTATGGACGGGAGGTTGACCGCATTTTTGAATGGTTCGCCCCGTAAAATGTGGAGCACTTCTTCCGACACATCCACCGCAACATTTTCCTGTGCTTCTATGGTGGAAGCCCCCAGATGCGGCGTGGCGATTACTTGTGGCAAAGAGAAGAGTGGGTGATTGCCGGGTGGTTCCACTTCAAACACATCCAGAGCGGCTCCAGCCACTTTGCCGGAGACAATGGCATCATACAGGGCGCTTTCCTCGATGATTCCCCCGCGGGCGCAATTTAAGATCCGAACGCCATCTTTCATTTTGGCGAATACGTTGTGGTTGATCAAATGGCGGGTTTCTTTGGTGAGCGGCGTATGAACGGTGATAAAGTCCCCAACCGAGATCGCTTCGTCAAAGGAGGCTTTTTTAATCCCGAATTTCTCCGCCCGCTCTTCTGTCAAGTATGGGTCAAAGGCGACCACATTCATGCGGAACGCTTTGGCGCGTTTGGCCAATTCCGAACCGATTCGCCCAAAACCGATAATGCTCAATGTTTTTTGGTTCAACTCCACTCCGACAAATGCTTTTCTATTCCATTCGCCTTGCACAACCGTGCGATGCGCCTGCGGAATGTTGCGGGCCAGGGAAATGAGCATCGCAAAAGTATGTTCCGCGGTGGAGATCGTATTGCCATCCGGGGCGTTGACGACGATTACCCCTTTTTTGGTGGCGGCGGGGACATCGATGTTATCTACACCCACCCCGGCACGGGCGATCACTTTTAACCGGCGGCCCTTGTTAATCACTTCTTCCGTGACTTTGGTCTGACTTCGTACCAATAGGGCATCGGCTGATTCGATTTCCAGAAGCAAATCATCACCCGTTAAACCCACTTTTCGTACCACTTCCACGTCTTCCGCTTGTAGCAGTTTTTCAATCCCGTGATCGCTCAGCGGGTCCGTAATCAGTACTTTATACATCCAACATCACCTCTTGTGCGGCTTTCACGCTGCTGCCTAATTCAATGGACACACCCAATTTGACTAACGCCATTTCCAATACGCTGAGAACAGTGAGGATATCCAATTCATCGCAAAAACCCATGTGGCCAATCCGGGCGATCTGCCCTTTCAGGTGTTGTTGACCGCCGGCGATGGTGACTTTCATCTGGCTCATGTGTTTGCGCAAGGCTTCGGTTTCCCACGCCACTTGGCGCCCATCGATGGCCGTGACGGTCGGGGAAGCGTCTTGGTCATTGGTGAAGAGCGGCAATCCGAGCGCGCGGATACCGGTGCGGGTCATGCGCTTTAACCGCTGGTGACGCGCAAACACATTTTCCCATCCTTCCTCTTCCAGCATGAGCAGAGCTTCTTTCAGGCCATATAAAAGGGATACGGCTGGAGTGTATGGTGTGGAAGCTTGCTCCATGCTTTTTTTATAGGCTAACAAATCAAGATAAAAGGGGGGTTGCGTTTGTTGTTCGATGACAGCCCAAGCCCGATCGCTCACTGCGACCATGGCGAGACCCGGCGGAAGCATCAAGGCTTTTTGCGAGCCAGTCACCATAATGTCGACATGCCATTCGTCCATCAGGCAAGGCACGGCGCCCAAACAGCTGACTCCATCGACGACAACCAGCGCATCTGAGTGTTCCCGAACCACCCGGGCCAGTTCATTAATGGGGTTGAGCACGGCGGTGGAAGTTTCACAATACGTGAGGAAAACCGCTTTGGCCCGGGGATGAGCTTGCACAAATGAAGTTAATTGTTCAGGGGAACAGGATTCTCCCCAGGGAATATCCAATCGATGTAAAGTGATTCCGTATCGTTTGACAATTTTGGCGAACCGGTCGCCGAATGCCCCTGTGACGACGACAATCGCTTCTTCACCCGGTTGGACGGTATTGATAACGGCAGCTTCCAAAGCGGAGGTGCCGCTGCCGGTAAGGATGAGTGGCGTGCTCATGGTACCGAACAAAGCGCGAAGAGACGTCGCACATTCTTGCAACAATTGGGAAGTTGCCTGTCCACGGTGCCCGATCATCGGTTGAGCCATCGCTTGCTGGATTCTGAGTGGAATCGGGGTTGGACCTGGAATGCGTAAATGGGCTTTGTCTTGCCAATTCATAACTTTTCCTCCTTATTCATAAATAAAAAACCTCACGCCTACTTCACCTATTCAGAGAATAGGTGAGGGACGTGAGGTACGTGGTGCCACCCTCATTTGCTACCGGCTCGCGCCGACAGCCTTGGCGAGTCTATAAACGATTCTTAGACTCTTTGCGGATAACGGTTCTACCGTGCTGATCTACTAAAGAATGTTCAATCAGCCACTCAGGAGTGCTCCACATCAAGATAACTACCGATTCGCAGCAACCATCGGCTCTCTGTGAGTTTACCCTTCGATGTTTGGCTCCTTCATCGCGTTGCTTATTTAAATTTGATACTTAATTTAGCATGTTAAATCAGTAGTGTCAACTGCGAAAAATAGAAAAAGTTTTGTTTGTGAGCGGCTTAGGTGATTTGTGATAAGATAAAAGTTAGTCGATTTGTGCGTAACCCAATCAGAAAGGAGGTCGCGCGTTGCTTCAGGTGCAGGGAATGGAGATGCTGTTGAGTGGATTAAATGAAGCCCAGCGACAAGCCGTGACAGCGCCAGCCGGCCCAACGGTCGTTTTCGCTGGCCCCGGGAGCGGCAAGACGACCGTGCTAACAAGGCGTGTGTTGTATCTGCTTGAGCAGGGAATCCCCGCAAACCAATTGATGCTGGTTACCTTTACTCGGGCGGCCGCGCGGGAAATGCGGGAAAGGCTGGAACAAGTGATGCCCACACGCACAAGGGAGTTGGCCATCGGGACCTTTCATGCGCTGTTTCTGCAAATGTTGCGCGAGAGCGGACAAGGCATCCCTCCCCTCATGGGTCAAGGCGAGCAGACGGGCATGATGCGCGAGCTGTTGGCGGAGCGGGAGTTGCCAACGGATGAGGAGACGATATCCACTTACCTGAATCAAATCGGCCTGTGCAAAAACAACGGATTTTTGCCGGGGCGGTTAAGGGTGGAGAAACAAAAAAACATCATTTTCCGCGATCTTTATGCCGCTTATGAAAGCAAAAAAGCGGAGCATGGCGTTTGGGATTATGACGATATCCTCTTGGCCGTGTATGAGCGTTGTCGGCAACCGGAATGGCTTTCCCGTTGGCAAGCCAAGTTTCAACATATCCTGGTCGATGAGTTTCAAGATATTAATCGCGTCCAGTATGAGATTCTGGTGAAATTGGCGGCGGTGCATCAACACTTGTTTGTGGTGGGCGATGATGACCAAGCCATTTATGGTTTTCGCGGCAGCGATCCCAAGTTTATGCTGGAGTTAAACCGAGATTTTCCCGGGCTTCAGCGGATTGTCTTATCCATCAATTACCGTTCCACAGAGGAACTGATTCAAGCAACGGAGCAATTGATTCGCCATAACCGTCAACGGCAACAGAAACCGCGGGCGGGAACGGGGATAAGAGGACCCGGTGTGAACTGGCTGGAACCGCTGGATGAAGAGGATGAGGCGGAACAGATTTTGGCGCACTTGGCGGATGGGATGGAAACGGCCATCCTCTACCGGACGTCAACCCAAGCCCGTGCGTTGATCGACGCCTTGGTTCGCAAAGGGATTCCCTTTATGACGGCGACCGGGGAAAGCTCAGTTTATCGGCGTTGGCAGGTCCAGGACCTGTTTGCCTATTTGAAATTGGCTTGGAATCCTCAGGATCTTGACGCGCTCGTTCGGATTATCAATAAGCCGAAACGCTATTTGTATAAAGACGAGTGGATCGATGAATGCTGGGCGAAGGCGAGGAAACGGGGAGGTTCTCTGTTAGCGGCTTTGCCGGAATTGGAAGGGTTGGAGCCATACCAAGTCCGCTACTTGAGTGAATTGCGTGACCAAGTTCCGCGTCTTTCCAGGATGAGCGCCACAGAGGCGATTGGCTACATACGTGAACAGATCGGGTATGACCGATATCTGGAAACCTTTGCGAAAGAAACGGGAAATGACCAATCGAGTTTGTTTGAGCCGCTGGATGAATTGGTCATGGCAGCGCGCCATTTTTCGGATGGACAAGGATTGCTGGCCCATGCGGCGGAAGTGGAACGGCGCCTGCACCATCCTGAAGCGTCCGCCCCGGTTAAATTAATGACCCTTCACCGCTCTAAAGGTTTGGAATTTGACCGTGTCTATATCATTGGGCTTCATGCGATGGTCCTGCCGCATCACCGGAGCTTGCAAGTGTCGGAACAACGAAAGGCAGCCGCTTGGGAAGAAGAGCGACGGCTTTTTTACGTCGGGATGACCCGGGCGAAAACGGAATGTTGGCTGTCCATCAGCCAAACCCGGCAAGGAAAAAAAGTAGCCCCGTCCCCGTTCGCCAAAGAATTGGGATATGGTGAAGAGTTGAGTGTGTCTGATCCCCCTGTTGAAAGGAAGCGAGAAATCGAGCGGACGACCCGTGTGTTTGCCTCCGCCCGTTCAACGAAGAGAACCCAACCCCAACTTCGCTTTGCGGGTGAGGAAGTGGCGCCGGGCTTAACGGTCAATCACATCCGGTTTGGTGTGGGAACCATTGTCGAAGTGACGCCGCTCGGCGGAGTGGCGCCTGGGCGCAAGATTCTGGTCCGTTTCCCAGGCCAAACCCAATCGTTGCATTATGAACTGTCACGGCAATTAGGACTTTTGTCCCAACCGGAATAAGTGAAAAATCCCCTTGCTTCGCGAATGGGAAAGCAAGGGGATGGATGATTTACTTATTTTCCTGGTAACGGTTGAGGCACTCTTGGTAAAGTTGACTGGCGAATGCTGCATCTTTCCAACCAATGATATTGGTTTCTTTGTTTTCTAAGTCTTTGTAAACACGGAAGAAATGCTCGATTTCTTTCAGGATGTGCGGGGCCACATCGTCTAGGCTTTTCACTTCGTTGAAACGAGGGTCGTCGACTGGAACAGCCAGCACTTTCTCGTCTGGACCTTTATCATCAGACATGAGCAATACTCCGATCACCCGGCTGGAGATCACGCAACCCGGGAAAGTTGGGAAAGTGGTTAGGACGAGAATGTCTAGTGGATCGCCATCTTCAGCTAAGGTGTTTTCCAAGTAACCATATTCGGTTGGATAGTGCATGGGGGAGTACAATACCCGGTCGAGGCGGAATACGCCTTTCTCTTTGTCAAATTCATATTTGTTTTGGCTTCCCGTTGGGATTTCGATAAAAGCATCCACAATCAGTTCTTTGGACATGAGTTTTCCTCCTTTTTATCTACGATTATGTAGGAAAAAATCGTTCATCCCTCATTGTAGTCGGTTTTGAATCAAGAAGCAAATGAAAAGAAGTCTATGATACAATAAAAACAAAAAGGAGCACGATGATGAACAGCGATCAGGACAAGCATCATATTTCTTCCGGCAATTTTGCGCTCAAATACGTCAATGGTGAGCTGGAAGACGCCAACGTTGAAGTAATCGATGTGCGTGAACCCATGGAATGGGAAATGATTCATTTGGAAGATTGCAAGCATATACCGCTTGGCTCATTGCCTGAGCGATTGGAAGAGATCGACGCCAACAAAACCATTTATCTTTTATGTGCCCACGGGATTCGCAGTTTGCATGCGGCCAACTTTCTGTTGCGCCAGGGATATGCGGATGTTGTGAATGTGGATGGCGGTTTGGCCGAAGTGTTGCTGTACATAGAACAGAAGGAAGAGTGACAAAGAAAGCAGAGCCTCCCGTTGTGTTCGGCAAGAGGGGGCTTTCTTTCTGCCTAGGCTTGGAAGGGACAAAAATGGGTGTTTTCACGTGATATGAGAAGTGAGGGAACAAGTGTTCTTGAAGTGGGCAAGGAAGGCAGAAGATATCCGGATTGGAGGAGCGAAGGGGTCCAAGTTTGACAAGGAGAATGATAGTCATTATCATTAGATGGGGATAAATAATAAAGCCACCTATTTATAGGTGGCTGATGGCTTCTTTATATGCACTGTGGTCAAAGACATGACCACATGTTGACCATTCACTTCTGGTAATTAAGCTGAACATATCCAGTGTAAGAAGCCTTGGTAAATCTTCGTTCAGTTGCACTTCATCACTCCACAGTGACCGATGAAGCTTATTCTTCTACTTTAATGGAGTCCGTTGGGCATCCTTCTTGTGCATCCCGAACGTCATCATGAAGTTCTTCCGGCACATCCGCCGTTCCGGTGTTGTCATCAAGGATCACATAAGCGATGCCATCCTCATCATAATCATAAACATCTGGAGCGGTTGCGCCACAAGCTCCACATGCGATACAAGTATCTTTATCTACCCATGTGCGCATAAGAAAAAATCTCCTCCCATGTGTGTAAATCCCAATAATGAGCTAAGTCCACTTCCACCCCTCATTGTAGACTCAATTGTGTCCAATTTCAAGGAGCAAACAGGAAATCAAGAAATTCGGAAGGGACCTATGAACGAAAACCATAACGGAATTGAAGATAAATGGCAAAACAAACAAGCGCGGTTGATCTTGATCAGTTTTTATTTTACACAAATGATCTTTATTCTATTAAGTGTTTCATTTTTATGGTGGAAAGGACAACTTTATGCCGAAGTGATCCCTTTTGCCGATGCCCATATGTGGCTCATCGGGATATGTGCGGGTGGGTTGATTGTGGCACTGGAGTTCGTCTTGATCCGCTATGTGCCGCAGCATCATTTCGATGATGGGGGCATCAATCAATTATTGTTTGCCCGGCGTTCTTGGTGGCATATCCTTTTCATTGCCATTGTGGCGGCCATTGGGGAAGAATTGTTGTTTCGCGGTGTCGTGCAAGCGTGGGTCGGGGTTTGGGGCACAACGCTGCTGTTTGTGCTTGTGCATACCCGGTACTTGAAGAAATGGGTGTTGGTCGCGTTTGTCGCGGCGGTGAGCTTGTTGTTTGGCTATATTGTGGAGTGGACCCACCACTTGGCTCCCGCGATCATCGCCCATGCCTCCGTCGACTTCATCATGGGGTGTTATTTGCGTTATGCGGTGAAAGCATAAGTTTGTCACAAACAGCGATTTTAAAGCGTTTTCATTCGTTGAAAAAAATGCGAATGCACTATGCAAGGAATGGGATTTTTGTGTATGATTAATTTATAAAGAAAAATAGGAGACTTGACCGCGTAACAGTGAGATTTGATCCCTCATACCCTAAATGTGGGAGGTCTCCGGCGAGGGAGGGTAGGCCATGCGTGTCGAGCGTTTAGACGGGGATAAGATCCGCTTTTTCTTAACTCTCGACGATTTGGCTGATCGTGGGATTGAAAAAGAGGACATGTGGAGAGATATCCCCAAAGTACATGAGCTCTTCAATGATATGATGGAACACGCGTATCAGGAATTGGGATTTGAAGTAGTTGGGCCAGTGGCGGTTGAAGTGTTTGCTCTTCCTGCACAAGGGATGGTGGTCGTGGTTACCCGTGGTCGGGCTCCGAAGTCAGAAGTTGACGAATTTGAGCAAACGGAAGACATGTATGAACTAGAGGTAACCATGGAAGAGTCAGACGATATCATCTTCCGTTTTAACGACTTTGAAGATCTGATTCAAGCGGCGGTACGCATGAAAGCTCATGTTATGCAAGGAGGGCGACTGTTCGCCTATCAGCATCGTTATTATTTAGTGTTTGGCGGGGATATGAACTTGTCCAGAAATCAAGTAGACACGCTGATCGCTGTGCTGTCGGAGTACGGTGAAGTTTCGACGGTGACCGAAGCGATGCTGTCGGAGTATGGCAAAATTGTGTGTGAACAAGATGCGATCAACCAAATCAATCAATATTTTGGATGAGATAAATAAACACACCCGTTTTAAATGCGGGTGTGTTATTAATTTCGTGTATAAAAAATTTTATTTTTGTATAACTAGTTGAAAATGCTCATGCGTGCGCAGACGCGTAAGATCCCCTTCACGCACACCGGGAAAAACGCGATCAATCGAAAGATGTTGAGTTTTATGCTCTCGCAGGGCTTGGGCGATTTTTTCGCGGTAAGGGGTGACGTCGATGGTCATGGATACGTATTCATCTGGTGTTGTATGGATTTTTCCTGGATGTAAATGGGCGATTGATTCTGGTATGACAATATAGTAAAGTTTGGTAGGGAATAGTGTTTTCTTAACCGCTTCCAATGTAGCCTGTTGAATGATCTGGTGATCTCGGTGACCAGAAATTCCAGACGGCGGGAAGGTGATAACAAGATCGGGACGTATTTGTTCCATGATCTTAGACAAATCATCGACGAGCTGATGGAAAGGGAGTTTGGCTAAACGACCATCTCCATAATCCCGCAAAATGCACTCGTTCATGCCGAGGACATCAAGAGCCCGTGCCAGTTCTTGGGTGCGGACATCACCTAGCTCCTCTTGGGTGCAAAGCGGTGGTTGTCCCGTTTTTCCTGCTTCGCCACGAGTGGCACAATAGAGCGTTTGTTGGACGCCTTCTGCGCTAAAACGAGCGATGGTGCCGCCACAAGTAAATGTTTCATCATCAGGATGGGCAAAACAATACAGAACATGTTGGGACATTTGGTCAATTCCTTTCTAGTTGAATGGGTCTTCTTACGTTATTATAACTAATTGTTTTCTCTGTTTTTAAATATACAAGAAAACAGAGACAATCTTTGGTTGTTTAGTGTATTATTGTATACTGAATGATGGTCTTTTAAGCAAGTAGTAATAATTCTGAGGTGGTCAGGATGGAACAACAGTCTGTTGCAACAGGTCGTCAACCGGAAGAGCGAGAAAATTTGGATGTCTTGGTTTCTACACAAACAGTGATTCAAAAGGCGTTGGAAAAGTTAGGTTATCCCCAAGCGGTATTCGAATTGCTAAAAGAACCCCTGCGTGTATTAACCGTTCGCATTCCTGTACGTATGGATGATGGTACAGTGAAAGTGTTTACGGGATATCGCGCTCAACATAATGATGCCGTCGGACCTACCAAGGGTGGTGTGCGTTTCCATCCAGACGTAACAGAATCCGAAGTGAAAGCGCTATCAATTTGGATGAGCTTAAAAGCGGGAATCGTCGATCTCCCGTATGGTGGGGGAAAGGGGGGAATCATCTGTGATCCGCGCAACATGTCTTTCCGCGAATTGGAACGCTTATCCCGCGGCTATGTGCGGGCGATCAGCCAAATCGTGGGGCCTACCAAAGATATTCCGGCACCGGATGTCTTTACCAACTCACAAATCATGGCGTGGATGATGGACGAATACAGCCGCATCCGTGAATTTGATTCCCCAGGGTTTATCACGGGCAAGCCGCTGGTGTTGGGTGGTTCCCGCGGTCGTGAAACGGCAACGGCTAAAGGGGTTACCCTGATGATACGGGAAGCGGCCAAAAAACGCGGCCTGCACATTGAAGGTGCGCGGGTGGTCATCCAAGGTTTCGGCAACGCCGGCAGCTTCTTGGCCAAATTCATGCATGATGCGGGGGCCAAAGTGATCGGCATTTCGGATGCCTATGGGGCTCTGCATGATCCAAAGGGATTGGATATCGACTATCTGTTGGATCGTCGCGATTCTTTTGGAACCGTCACCAAACTGTTTAAAGATACCATCTCCAATCAGGAACTGCTTGAGCTCGATTGCGACATTTTGGTTCCGGCGGCGGTGGAAAACCAAATCACGGCCAAGAATGCGGATCGCATTAAAGCCAATATCGTTGTCGAGGCGGCCAATGGCCCCACTACGTTGGAAGCGACCAACATCCTCCACGAACGTGGAATCCTTTTGGTGCCAGACGTATTGGCGAGCGCGGGTGGCGTCACCGTTTCTTACTTCGAATGGGTGCAAAATAACCAAGGGTATTATTGGTCTGACGAAGAAGTGGAACAAAAGTTGGAAGACATTATGGTGCGTGCTTTTGAAAACGTGTATAACACAGCAAAAAACCGCAATGTGGACATGCGCCTCGCCGCGTATATGGTCGGTGTGAGAAAAATGGCAGAAGCATCACGTTTCCGTGGTTGGGTATAGTATAATAAGGTGAGTGGTTAGGAGAACACCCTAAGTGAAGGGTGTTCTTCTTTTGCATCGTTGGAGGTGACTGTATGTTATGTTTGATGTCATTGTAGTCGGAGCGGGCCCCTGCGGATTGTCTGCCGCGATTGAGCTTCAAAAAGAGGGATTGGAGCCGTTAATCATCGAAAAAGGCTGTTTGGTAAATTCGATTTATCATTATCCTTTGTCCATGACTTTCTTTAGCTCAGCCGACAATTTGGAGATCGGAGGTATCCCATTTACGACGGTTAATGAAAAACCCACCCGATATGAAGCGTTGGCCTATTTTCGGACCGTGGTCAGAAAACACCATTTGGAACTTCACACTTACGAAAAAGTCGTGGAAATAGAACGGCTGAAAGAAGGGTTTCGCGTGATGACGTCCAGACGGGATGGACGTGGCATATATGAAGTGAAATATGTGGTATTGGCTACAGGGTATTATGATAACCCCAACTTGATGAATATTCCGGGGGAAGATTTGCCCCATGTGAAACATTATTTTCACGATGCCCATCCGTATGCGGGGGATCGGGTCGTGGTGATCGGCGGACGAAACTCCGCGATTGATGTGGCGCTTGACCTGCATCATGTGGGGGCGCACGTGACTATGGTTTACCGCAAAAATTCCTTTCATGATAGCGTCAAAGCATGGGTGAGGCCGTTGATTGAAACCGCGATCGAAAAAGAACGCATCCATATGCACTGGGGAGCGGAGGTGCGTGAGATCACTCCACGAGCCGTAGTGATAGAAAAAGACGGGGAATTGACGGAGATTCCAGCTGATGCCGTGTTTGCGATGACGGGATATCGACCCAACTTATCGTTTGTGGAGCGGTTGGGCGGAGAGATAGACCATGAGACGGGTGTGCCGATTTTGTCAGATGCGATGGAAACCACGGTGCCCGGGTTGTTTCTGGCCGGAGTGATCGCCACAGGACATGATGCAACCAAAGTTTTTATCGAGAACGGACGTTATCATGGCCGTTCGATTGCGCGCCATATCCGGGACAAACAGAAGCTAACCTGCCCGTAAAGCAAAAAAAGCGATTCCGGGAGCCGGAAATCGCTTTTTTATTTAGCTGTGAAGGCCCAATTGCAGCATGAATAACAAGGCGATGATAAAAAATGGGAGCGGCACTTCCCTCGCGCGTTTCGCCGCGATTTTCAAAATGGCATAGGCGATAAAACCGAAAGCGATACCATTGGGGATGCTGTAGGTAAAAGGGATGAAGGCAAAGGTGATAAACGCCGGCAATCCCTCCGTAAAATCGGTAAATGGAATCGATTGCACCTCTTGCATCATCAAACCTCCCACCACGATCATAATGGCGGCTACCGCGCTTTCCGGAATCCAGTTGAGGAAGGGAATAAAGACGAGCGAGAGCAGGAACAGCCCCCCCGTCGTGATGGCCGTCAGCCCCGTTTTGCCCCCGGATTGGGTCCCTGTGGCGCTTTCCAAGGCGCAGATCGTCGCACTTGTTCCCAAAAGTCCTGCGACAATGTTGGATAAACCACTGGCCTGAAAAGCGGCGGGGAATTTTTGCTTGTCTTCCAGTAATCCTTGCAACAGCCCCATATTTTCAAACACGAGAATCATGGTTAAGGTGAAAGTGGCCACCCAGAAAGAGAGTTTGCCCATGCCGTACAGCACAAAGTTGCCCAGCAGGGGAGCATAGCCGGCCAACGACAGGGAAGTCGGCTCACTGTGGATCGACGCCGGGTTTGCCATGAGTGAGACCAAGGTGGCCAAGAATAGGGTGATTAAAAATGCGCCCTGCACTTTGCGCACATAGAGAATCGTCAGCAGGACGAGGCTGAATACAGTCAACCACGCTTTTGGCTGATGCAGATCACCGATGCTGACAAAGGTTTGTTCATTCGCGATGATCAATCCGCCCTTTTGCAAACCAATGAAGGTGATAAGTAGGCCGATGCCCACCGTCATCCCTTTTTTTAAGGCGGTGGGTACTGCGTTGCTCAGCCAGACGGCCAGAGGCGTAAAGGTGATGATGGAAAACAAGATGCCAGCCATCACCACCACGGTTAACGCTTCTTGCCAGGTGAGCCCCATCTCATGCACCATCGTATAAGTGAAAAACGCGTTGACGCCCATGCCCGGTACGACGACGATCGGGGCATTTGCCCACAACCCCATCAACAAGCAGCCGAGGCATGAGGTGAAGATGGTTCCCAAGAGCGCAGCCCCGAAGGGAATGCCTGTTTCGGCGATAATGGAACTATTCACGATAATAATGTAGCAGATGGTGAAAAAAGAGGTTAATCCAGCCAAAAACTCGGTGCGAATAGAAGTATTACGTTGATTTAAACGAAAAACCGAAAAAGATTCTTTCAATTTCCTTCCTTCTTTGCTTCATGCTCCCTCACCCACCCACGCTCCAAATGAGCGCACGATTAAGCTCAAAACTGAAAATAATTTTGCAACTCTGTTGCGTCTTGTGTCATCGATAAGGCGAGCATCAGTTTAATCCGCGCTTTTTGGCCGTTGATCCCATTGGAGAAGATCAAACCGAGCTCTTTTAGTTGTTTCCCACCCCCTTCATACTCATACGTGTCCTGGACAAAGCCGTTGAAGCAACGGGACACCAATACGACAGGGATTGGTTTGGCCAGCGCCTTTTTTAATCCGGGCAACATCGCTGGCGGTATATTTCCTTGCCCCAGACCTTCCAGTACGATGCCGCCGATGCGACGGTCCATTGCCCAGGTGATCAAGCTGTCGTCCAACCCTGCCACCACCTTGATCAAAGCGACTTCGTGCTCAGGCGGCTTGAAGGAGAAACGAGGTTCCTTCACCGAGTTGCGCAAGAAGCGAATCTCCTTTTTGGTCACCAAACCGACAGGCCCCAAGCCAGGCGATTGAAAGGTGGCCACATTGCTGGTATGCGTTTTGGTTACGTCTCTGGCGGTGTGAATTTCATCATTGAAGACGACTAGCACGCCGCGGCCTTGGGCTTGCTCATGTGCGGCGACGCGGACGGAATTCACCATGTTCACAGGCCCATCCGCCCCCAATTCATTGGAGCTTCGCATCGCCCCGGTGACGATCACGGGCTGTTCGTGATCCAAGACAAGATGAAGAAAATAAGCGGTTTCTTCCAGTGTATCCGTCCCATGCGTGACTACGACGCCATCCGCTCCCCGGTCAAGATGATTCTTTACCCGCTCCGCAATCTGGAACATATGGAACGGCGTAATGTGGGGACTGGGCATGTTGAATAGATGATCCATTTCCACATGCGCATATTGGTTCAAAAGGGGAAGAGCGCTTTGCAAGGCAAGGGGATCTTGCAATTTGACCCCTTGCGATTCCAAGTTTTGGCTCATGGCTATCGTTCCGCCGGTGGTAATGACAATCACTTTTTTATTCATATATGATAGCCTGCGGGTGGTTGCCCGCCCTGTTCCACCTTTCTGTAATGGGATGCCATTCTCTATCGTATGGAACCCATCCGCTCGTGTCAATAATAGGGAGGAGAAATTAAGGGCGGTGAGACGGATGAATGAAAATGCAAAATATGTGGTGACCATCAGTTGCAACCAATGCGGCGAACGATTCATTTTAAAAGGAAGAATGAAAAAAGGGAAGTTGGAAACAGGCTTTAAGCGATGTCTTTGCAACAATGACGCCGACTTTGACATTGAACGGGAAAAGCTGTGAAACGGAAGTCGGAATAGCTTCCGGTTTTTTGTGTGGACGGTTGCATATTTCTTTCCCCTCTCGCTCAGACTATCTGAAGAAACAAAGAGAGTTGGAAGCCTAAGAACCCATGAGGATAAAGGAGACGTGATGCCATGTACAAACGAATGGCAGCGATCTTATTGCCGATTGTAGCCGTCGCATTTATCGCCGCAGCTGCATGGGGATATATGGAGCATCAGGATAAAAATTCGGTATTGATTAAAGCGGAAAACCAATATCAACGAGCTTTCCATGATTTGAATGACCGGATGAACCGTTTGCAGGGGGAATTGGGGAAATCGATTGCCCTCAATTCAAGGCGGCAACTAAGTTCCGCCATGACCAACGTTTGGCGCTTGGCGTACGCCGCGCAAAGCGATATCGGCCAATTGCCTTTGACGCTGATGCCATTTGATTCCGCCGAGAAATTTTTGTCTCGTGTCGGAAATTTTGCCTACGAAGTGGGCGTCCGCGATTTGGATAAGGAACCGCTCAACGAAAAAGAGTGGAAAACATTGAACACGCTTTACCAACAGTCGAGGCATATCAACGACGACTTGTCTTCGCTACAAAGTCAAGTGCTGAGCCGCAATCTGCGTTGGATGGATGTGGAATTGGCTGTGGCTTCAGAAGACAAGAAGATGGATAACACGATTATTGACGGGTTCAAGAAGGTCAACCAAGTTGTTCAAGAGTTCCCGGAAGTCGATTGGGGGCCGTCCGTCAACAACATGGAGATACGCCAGCGGGAACGGGTAAAGCGGCTAACAGGAAAACTGATCACACCGGAACAAGCCAAACAGCGTGTGGCGTATGCGTTTGGTCGCGATTCAACCAAAGGGATGAGTGTGACCAGAAACAAAAAAGGGGATTATCCCACTTACAGCGTAAGATATCAAGGGCGAAACCAGACGGAAGTGTATACGGATCTCACTACTGTCGACGGACATATCGTCTGGATGGTGTTTGACCGGCCCGTCAAGAAAAAACGCCTGAATATCGATCAAGCGTTATCCCGGGCGACCCGTTTCCTCGACCGGGTTGGTTATGAAAACATGACGGCGATTTCTTATGATGAAGTGTCCAATATCGCCTCATTCAATTTTGTCCACAAAGAAGACGGCATCTATGTCTATCCGGAGTCCTTGGCGGTGAAAGTGGCTTTGGACAACGGAGAGATCATGGGCCTGCAAGCGGACGAGTATGTATTTAACAAGATGGATTGGACCAAGCGGAAACCGAAATTGAGCGCGGCTGAAGCCCGTAAGCAAGTAAATCCCCATCTCAAGGTAACCAAAAGCAATCTGGCGGTGATATATAACCGTAACGGCGATCAAGTGTTGTGTCACGAATTTATGGGAACGATCAATGGCGAGCAGTATCGACTTTTCATCAATGCCAATACGGGTGAAGAGGAGTATATTGATCGAATAGAGAAAGCCAACGCGAATCAAGTTTAATATTTTAAATGAGCCGATATAATACAATCGGCTCATTTAATTGTTTTCATTGCAAGTGTGACAAAATTATGTTATTCTTTAAACAGGATTTCTTTACTCTAATAACCATAGGACTAATTATGGAATCCTCATAGGGTTAGCCAAAAAAGAAATACATAGGTTGATAGGCTGTTGGGGTCAAAGATTTCGATAGGGATTTACTTGAAGTCGATTTAAATCGAATAAGTATCTCCAATCGAGCAGGTATTCCCTGCTCGCTTGTTTTTCATCCCGGCTTAGGGAGGATATGTAAGATTGATGAAACATTTGCAAATAGCGATTGATGGACCGGCTGGAGCCGGAAAAAGCACGGTGGCGCGCCAAGTCGCGGGTCGCCTCGGTTTGTCCTATGTGGATACAGGAGCCATGTACCGGGCAATCGCTTGGAAAGCGCTGCGTGAGAATCTGGATGTGCATGACGAAGAAGCGATTACCCAACTAGCTGAACAGCTCACTTTTTCCCTTCATCCACAAGGGATTATCGTCAATGGTCTTTTGCTGAAAGAAGAGATTCGCACTCAGGAAATTTCGGCGTTGGCTTCGGCTATCGCCAAAATGCCGGGAGTACGCCGCATTCTCGTCAATAAACAGCAAGAAATCGCCGCGCGGCAGAGTGTGGTCATGGATGGAAGGGATATCGGCACACATGTTTTGCCAGAGGCAGACGTAAAAGTGTTCTTAACCGCTTCCATTGAAGAACGCGCGTTTCGACGATATAAAGAGTTGAAAGCGAAAGGGATCGATGTGAATCTCGACCAGTTGAGGGAAGAGATCAAGCATCGGGATGAAAATGATCGCACTCGCAAGTATGCTCCACTTGAGCAGGCGAAAGATGCTGTGCTTATCGACACGACCGATCTTTCAATCGAGGATATTGTCGAAAGCATTATGCAACTTTGCCGTCACAAAATGGGCGGTGAGGAGTAAGATATGTTGTATACGTTGATCCGCGGATTCGCACGGTTTTTGCTGAACATACTGTACCGCGTCGAAGTGAAGGGAGAGCGTCACATTCCCACCCAAGGACCTGTTGTCCTCTGTGCCAATCACATCAGCAATTTTGATCCGCCTTTGGTGGGGGCATTTATCACCCGCCAAATCCACTTTATGGCGAAAGATGAACTTTTTCGCATTCCGATCCTGGCCCGTTTTCTTCGCGAACTGAACGCTTTTCCGGTGAAAAGGGGAGCGGGGGATAGCGCGGCGGTCAAAAATGCGATCAGATTGCTGAGAGATGGACAGATGTTGGGTATTTTTCCCGAGGGAACCCGCTCCAAGACGGGCGAACTGGGAAAAGCCCACATTGGTGCTGCGCTGATTGCACTAAAAGGCAAAGCGCCCATTGTTCCTGTGGCCATCATCGGTCCTTATCGCTTGTTTCGACCTGTGAAGATGGTAATAGGGCAACCGATCGATGTAACTCCTTACACAGAGGGGAAAGTAAGTGCGGAAACCGCAAACGAACTCACTGATCTCGTTATGCATCAAATCCAACAAATGTTGAATGAACACAGGTAATTAGATCGAATGAAAAAGGTGAGTAAATCACCTTTTTCATCCAGATCTTTCCTTCATAAACTTTAGATTTGGACATTTTTAAGTTAGTGTGGAGAATGAGGAGGGCACGTTCATGGCAGAAGAGATGAAATCTGAATTGACTGAAGTCACTACTTTCCAAGTAGGCGACGTAGTGAAAGGAAAAGTTGTCAACGTAGAGCAGAACCAAGCGTTAGTTGATATTGGTTATAAATCGGAAGCCATTTTGCCGATTTCAGAATTATCTAGTTTGCACGTGGATAAGGTGGCTGACGTCTTAAGTGTTGATGACGAGTTGGATGTGAAAGTGATTCGCATCAAGGAAGATGAAGACAAATTAATCGTTTCCAAAAAAGCGGTTGATGCTGAAAAAGCCTGGGAAGAGTTGGAACGCAAATTTGAAACGGGTGAAGTGCTGACGGCAACTGTGGCGGACATCGTAAAAGGTGGCCTTGTGGTTGATGTTGGCGTGCGTGGATTTATTCCCGCTTCTCATGTCGAACTTCATTTCGTAGAAGATTTCAGCGATTATAAAGGTCGCGAGCTTTCCTTGAAAGTGATTGAACTGGATGCTGAGAAAAACAAATGCATCTTATCGCACAAAGCCGTTCTGGAAGATGAATTGAACCGCAAAAAACAAGAAGTGTTGGCTTCCCTGGAAGAAGGGCAAGTGTTGGAAGGAACCGTCCAGCGTCTGACCGACTTCGGAGCATTTGTGGATATCGGTGGCGTAGACGGGCTGGTGCATGTATCCGAGTTGGCTTGGCACCGCGTTGAGCATCCAGCCGACATGTTAAATGAAGGCGACAAAGTGAAAGTAAAAGTGCTCAAAGTGAACCGCGAGCAAGAGCGCATCAGCTTGAGCATCAAAGAGGCCAGCGAGGGTCCATGGGAAAAAGTGGCCAAAGAGATTGCTGCGGGTGACGTGGTGAAGGGTACCGTTAAGCGCCTCGTTTCCTTCGGTGCGTTTGTCGAAGTCTTCCCTGGTGTGGAAGGATTGGTGCATGTATCCCAAATTTCACGCCGCCACGTGGCCACTCCAGCGGAAGTATTGGAAGAAGGTCAAGAAGTGCAAGTGAAAGTGCTTGAAATGGCTCCCGAACAAAAGCGAATCAGCTTAAGCATCAAAGATGTCGAAGTGGAAGAAGAGCGCAAAGAAGTGAAAGAAGTTATGGAGCAACAGCAACAAGAACAGCCGTCAACCGGTTTGAATGTGACCTTGGGTGACATGTACCCAGAGTTGCGCAACTTGAAATAATGCCATCTTTGACGAGAACCAGCCAGATTTTGGCTGGTTCTTTTTTGCTTAAAAAGCCGCTGTTGGAGTGAAACTACAAAAAATCTCCTTGTGGTTGGAGGAAATTGGAAGATGGCTCCCGGCATTTTGGCGCAACTCAGCATCATTATTTTATTTATTTTGTATTGGGCGGAGTGGTTTCAAACGGATCTGTCCCGCAAGAAAGGGTACGTGTTGGTATGGGGGGCTTTAGGATTGACCTCTTGTCCGCCCCTTGGCATAACGGCGTCCTCGTGGATTCATCCCGGGTTGATCGTGTTGCTGTCTGGCCTGTTGATGGCACTTTGTCGGCTTCGCTTGTCCAGGGCGGTCATGATGTTAAGCCATGGCTTGTTTTCCGGGACCCTGCTCTTCTTGTGGCATGAATATGCCCGAGTGAATACCGATTGGGCCAATCCGCTTTTTCGATCGCTCTGTGTCATGGCGTTTTCCGGATGGGGCTTGCTCATATCGCGGCGAATCTCGGAACAAACGGCTTATATTTTGTACGGGAGTTTCATGTTGCATGTTTGGATCACCTATTTTCACCGAGAGATGTTGATGCCTTTGATATGGGGGCCTCAGGAGTTTTTGGATACCGTTTGGCTTTCGCTTACGGTGATGTTGGGGTTGCAGCGGACGAAAGCGTTTGTCACCGTTTGGATTAAGAATGGTCTCCGTTGGAAAGGGTACGAACTTATACGAAAGGAAGAGTGAGATGACTGTATCCCTATATACCATGGCGGTGATATTGGGCGTTGCCACTGGCTTTGGCACCAGGATTCGCCTGTTGCAATGCGATTACCGACAATACCCCACTTATCCGCACGGCCATGTGATTCATCTGGCCCTGGGCTTTATTGCTGCCGCTCTTGGCGCAGTGGCGGTCCCTGCTTTGGCGCAAAAGGATTATACGGCGGTTACCTTTTTAACATTGGCAGCCCAGCAATTTCGTGATGTGCGCAATATGGAAAGGCAAATGTTATCCAACTTGGATGAAATGGAATTGGTCCCCCGAGGGAAAAATTATATTGAAGGGATTGCCATGGTTTTTGAAGGGAGAAATTATATCGTCATCTTTGCCGCTTTTCTTACCTCACTCAGTGTCATGCTTTATCACTATTGGTGGGTGGGAGCGATAACGGGCGTGCTGACGATCCTATTAAGCGGCTTTCTGATGTCGGGGAAAGTGATTCATGATATTGCCGACGTGGAGGTGGCTGAGCTGCGCAATGAAGGACCCAGCCTTTATGTGGATGATATCTACTTAATGAATATTGGTCTGGAAGATAACCGCAAACGCATTTTGGAGAATGGCATCGGCATCGTGATCACACCCCGTCAGGCGAGTGCCCGGATCACGATAGGGAATGTCGGGCAAAGGCAGGCCATTTTGCACGATGTATCCTCCATTCTAGGTGTGTACCGCGATACGGGAGAACCCGCGCTGGTTCCTTTGGCGAAACGGGATCTGAAAGATGGTCGCTTAGGCGTGTTGTTGCTGCCGCAAGAGAAAGATGTGGAGCGTGCAATGGCGATTGTCAAAAATGTTCCTGTATTGGAGAGTGCGATTCGCAAGCCGGGCAAAATGCCTCACGAGCTGGATAAAAGGTGGGGGAACGCATGAGCAAGGAAAAAATATTGGCTGTGGTTACGACCAATCATGAGAAAGTGGCCGGGGGCGCTCCCATTTTCGTGGCGGACACACCGGAAGAGCTGGAGAAAAAATCGTTTCTGCTCGAAAAAATCATGGATGCGATGGTGCATGAGATCGATGCGGAGACGAAGATCATCGTGAAACATTAAGATATCCGGTTGCCTAAAGAATCAATGTTCAGTAAGATTAGGTATGTCTTATACTTGTATATGGGAATATGTGAAAAGTGAGGATTTCGTATGAGCTTACCTGTAGTAGCCATTGTTGGACGACCTAATGTGGGAAAGTCGACGATTTTTAATCGTTTGGCCGGTGAACGCATAGCGATTGTCGAAGACCAGCCGGGCATTACCAGAGACCGGATTTATTCTCGAAGCGAATGGAATGGGCGTGAGTTTCACTTAATTGATACAGGCGGTATTGAATTTGGTGATACGGATGAAATCATGGATCATATCCGCAATCAAGTGGAGCTGGCCCTTGACGAAGCGGATGTGATTTTATTTGTCACTGATGCCCGGGACGGTGTGACTGCGGCGGATGAAGAGGTAGCCCGTTTTTTGCATCGAACCAATAAACCGGTCATCCTGATGGTCAATAAGGTGGATGACATCAAATATGCAGAGAGCGTGTTTGAGTTTTACCAATTGGGCTTTGAGCATGTGATTCCGGTTTCTTCCTTGCACGGAACCGGAACAGGGGATATGCTAGATGCAGTTGTGGAGCATTTCCCTGACAAAGAAGAAGAAGTTTACGATGAAGATACCATCAAAGTGTCACTCATCGGGCGCCCCAACGTAGGGAAATCTTCTCTTGTCAATGCGATGCTGGGCGAAGAACGGGTCATTGTCAGCCCCATCGCGGGGACGACACGAGATGCTGTGGATACGCCGTTTGAATTTGAAGGCCAAAAATATGTCCTCATCGACACAGCGGGCATCCGCAAACGGGGAAAAGTGTATGAGTCGATTGAGAAATACAGCGTAATTCGTGCCTTGCGCGCAATTGAACGATCCGATGTCTGCTTGATCGTCATCGACGGGGAACGAGGGATCGCGGAACAGGATAAGAAAATTGCCGGATATGCGCATGAAGCTGGACGCGCTGCCATCTTTATCGTAAACAAATGGGATGCGGTGGAGAAAGATGAAAAGACGATGGATCGCTTTAAACGGCGGATTCGTGACGAGTTTCAATTTATGCATTATGCCCCGATCCTGTTTGTCTCTGCCAAGACGAAACGACGTGTCCATCTCGTACTGCCTGAGGTCAATGAAGTGGCCGAACAACATACGATGCGCGTGCCCACCTCTGTGCTGAACCAAGTGATTCAAGACGCGTTGGTGACCACTCCGCCCCCGTCTGATCGGGGCCGCCGTTTCCGTGTTCGTTATGTGACGCAAGCGACGGTGAAACCGCCTACGTTTATCCTGTTTGTCAATGACCCGGAGCTGGCGCATTTCAGTTACCTGCGCTATCTCGAAAATCAATTGCGTCAAGCGTTTCCATTTAAGGGGACTCCACTGAAAATCTTTTTGAGGAAGAAAAGTTAAACATTGGAAATTTGAAAGACGGGAGAGGGCAATGACGATGTTACAAACATGGGTGATTCCCATTGTCATTTCTTATTTATTGGGCTCGATCAGTTTTAGTTATTTATTGACCAAATGGCTAAAAGGGGTCGATATTCGCGACTATGGTAGCGGCAATGCGGGAGCTACCAACACATCGAGAGTATTGGGGAAAGGGCCCGCAGTCGTTGTCTTTTTGCTGGACGCGTTAAAGGGAATGGCAGCAGTGGGCCTGGGATATTGGTTGGCTAATGGACACAATGCGGATGTGATGATGATGGTCTGTGGAATCGCCGCGATCATCGGTCACAACTGGCCGATCTTTTTGGGATTTCGCGGGGGGAAAGGAATCGCCACAACGGTGGGGGTTACTCTTCTCATCGGTTTTACCGCGGCTCTGATTGCGGGCGTATGTGCAATTCTCTTTATCTTATTCACCCGCTATGTGTCAGTTGGATCGCTTGTCTTTACAACGATTGTCCCAGTGGCCATGTGGATCTTGGATTTTCCCGCGGCCCTTGTTTGGTTGATGTTGATCGTAACGGTGATGGCGATTTGGCGACATAAACAAAATTTAATCAATCTGATTAAGGGGAAAGAACGTAAGATTTAGATTGATTTAAGGGAGAAGTTACATGAAAGGTCGAGTTGCTGTACTTGGAGCTGGAAGTTGGGGAACGGTTCTTGCTGCGGTATTGGCCGATAATGGTCATGAAGTTACCTTGTGGGCGCGACGGGATGAACAAGCGAAGGAAATTGATCAAGCGCATACCAACCGCAAATATTTGCCGGATGTGACGTTGCCTGTTACCATGCGTGCCACTTCTTCGTTGGCTGAAGCACTGGTCGATAAAGAGGCGGTATTATTTGCGGTGCCTTCCCATTCAATGAGGGAAATCGCCCGTGAAGCGCGGCAATGGATGACGAAGGATATGCTGGTCATTCATGCGGCCAAGGGGTTTGAAATCGACACATGGAAGCGGATGTCTGAAGTCTTGGCGGAGGAATTGGGCACAGAGCATAAAGAAGGGATCACGGTTTTGTCTGGGCCAAGCCATGCTGAAGAAGTGATTCGTCGTTGCCCTACGACAGTGGTGGTGGCGTCCCAAGCGGAACAGGCGGCGGAGCGAGCACAAATGCTGTTCATGAACTCTTATTTCCGTGTGTACACCAATCCCGATGTCATTGGCGTGGAAGTGGGAGGCGCATTGAAAAACATCATCGCCTTGGCTGCTGGACTTGTTGACGGGCTCGAATTTGGCGATAATGCCCGGGCGGCGTTGATAACCAGGGGATTGGCGGAGATTGCCCGTTTGGGCAAGGCGATGGGGGCGGAACCGATCACCTTTGTCGGATTGGCTGGCGTGGGTGACTTGGTGGTCACTTGTACTAGCCGCCACAGCCGAAACTGGCGGGCTGGCCACATGATCAGCCAAGGAAAGAAACTGGATGAAGTGCTCCGTTCGATGGGCATGGTCGTTGAAGGGGTGCGCACCACCAAAGCCGCCTATATGCTGAAAGACCGATACCGGGTAGAAATGCCGATCGCTGAACAGCTGTATGCCGTTTTATTTGCGGAAAAAGAACCAGCACAAGCGGTGAAAGAGCTGATGGGGCGTGGGCGCACACAAGAATTGGAAGAAATTGTTGGCGGTTGGTAGCCATTTTGGGCTTTTTTCCTGTTGCAAGCTTTTTCCCTGTTTCATACTCTGTAATAGCTCCAACCAATATCCATAAACTTGAGCACGAGAATCGGGGCCAGGGATGTGTAAAAGTCAAGGGATTGGTTACAAAGAAGAGGGGTAATGCTACCTAGCATTACCCCTCTCGCTTTTTGTAACTCGCTGCGGCGGGTCGTGACGACCGGAAAAAACCGGAGATCAATCGTTGGAAAAGCGGGGACTGCAATAAGCTAAAGATGTTACCAAAATTAAAGGATGGCATTTGTCCCGGAAAAGGTCCGGGTGTGGGTTCGTCGTCAAATGGCATCTTGATAACGGGGATGTCTTCGTCTAATGTGGATGGGGGACGGTTTCCGCCCGGAAGGGAAGGAAACCCGCCCTGTTGGTTCATATTGGACATCACTTTCGTGGCGATTTCAAACATTTGATAGGCATTATCCATCATGTTTTCCACCCGTTGAATCGATTGGCTCAGGTCTTTGACAGTAGAACGGAAAGTCATGAACCCGCTAAGAATCTTGGCGATATTGGCGGAAGGAAGTTGCGGAAAATGGGGAGCGACAGGCGTTAAGTCTGGTTTGACTTCGGGTGAGACAGTGGGTGCTTTTTTTGTGTTCGTTTTTTTGCGCAGCGATTTCTTTTTCTTTTTCTTTTTGGTGCTCATTGGGAAGTCCTCCATTTCAGGCTAAAGTCTATTTATCGTATGCAGGATGCCGGCTAATGAAGCAGGGCACCCGCCCGACTAGTTGGTAGGCGGAAGTGGATTTGATATACTGTATTGATGAAGACAAGGGGTGGAGAAGAATGGAACTAGGTGTAAGTTTATTTTTGTTGGTCCTCATCAATCTGCTGATGACCCTGGGACGGCAACAAAAAAGAGCATGGGTGAAATGGGGATTGTCCCTTATCTCATTTATTTTGTTGATCGTAGCGCTTTTATTTATTTTGAGAATGTTTATGTGATGGAGGAAAAGGAAATGCGACGCTGGGGTTCTTACATGGCGATCCTCTTGTTACTCTGCACGGTGATAACCGGTTGCCTGTATCCGCAGGAAAAAAGGCAAGAATGGGATAAATTGGATCAGCATCTTGCCCGTGTCCAGGCGGCGGTGGACACCTATCTGAAACAACAAAAGATGCTACCCTATAAATACAGCCAAGATGACATCAAATGGTCAACCCGCTATCAGGTGGATTTTATGCAAATCCAAGGTTATTTGGGGGAAATCCCTCCGTCTGCGTTTGAAAAGGGAGGGTATTTCATTTATGTGATGACCGACGTGGAGACAAAACCGCTGGTGCGTTTGTTTGATTTGCGCATCCATGATGCCGTGGATAAGGTGCAAATGTCGGTAAATGCTTACAAAGCAAAAGAGGGGAAATATCCGTTGGGTGAAACGGTGGCTCCCCATTTTTATAAAGTGGATATGGAGAAGTTGGACCTTAGTGACGTCCATGTGGTCAGTCCCTATTCCCCAGATACGATGCTGGATCTGATCATGGACGACCGTGGGCGGGTGTATGTGGATTACCGTAGCGAAGTGATGAAAAAATGGCAATACGCCAAAGAGAAGCCTTCAGAAGCGGAAGATCTCCGGGCTTGGTTGGCGAAGGACTCCTATTTTGTGCCGGGCTATTCTCCCATGATGCAAATGAAGAAAAATACACCGGAATTCATCTATCCCGCTGAAGAGATGAAGCAAAAGTCGCCTTGAATCCAAGGCGACTTTTGCTTTTGTGAGAATTTCTGAATCGGGCCGACATATTTATGGAATGTGAGCATCAAAGAATGACCATTGTCTTTTAAGGGGTGAAATCGATGGAGAGCTTGTGGTTTCATCTCATTGTCGTTCCAGGCGTCTTTCTTCTTGGCCGCTTGTCCGGCTCTGTTAAGGTGACAGGCTTTCGAGCGAGAACGGTGTTGGCGAAGGGGAGAGTCCCCCTTTCGGATAAGAGAAAGAAAAAAGAAATCAAGTAAGTTCAACCGATGTGCTCTATTTTTTTGGGCAAAGAATTCATATTGGGAAAAGGCATTCATATATTAGTAGTGTCTAAGGAAGGGTCCGGAGGGAGGGGGTAGCCTTCGCACCGGCGACAGATCCAGAAAGAGGGCGATTTTTGAAGGAGGGACTTTCGTGGAGAAAGTAGATATCTTGAAAGATATTGCAGAACGGACAGGAGGAGACATCTACCTGGGTGTGGTCGGTGCGGTGCGCACCGGTAAGTCGACATTTATCAAACGGTTTATGGAACAGGTAGTGATCCCTAACATTCAGAACGAAGCCGATCGCACGCGGGCGACAGATGAATTGCCACATAGCGGCGCGGGAAAGACGATTACGACGATCGAACCCAAATTCGTGCCGAATCAAGCGATCCAAATTCATGTGGATGAGGGACTTGATGTCAATATCCGCTTGGTTGACTGTGTTGGCTATGCGATCAATGGCGCGAAAGGCTATGAGGATGAAAATGGGCCGCGCATGATCAGCACGCCGTGGTTTGAAGAACCGATTCCGTTCCAAGAGGCGGCGGAGGTCGGGACAAGAAAGGTGATTCAAGAACACTCTACGGTAGGAATTGTCATCACAACGGATGGTTCAATCACCGACATTTCACGCGAATCTTATGAAGAAGTGGAAGAGCGGGTGATTAATGAACTGAAGGAAGTGGGGAAGCCGTTCATCTTGCTCTTAAACTCCACACGGCCCTATAGCGAACAAGCGCAACAACTGCGGGGGGAACTGTCCGAGAAGTACGACATTCCCGTCATCGCCCTAAGCGTGGCGACCATGAGCGAAGAGGATATTCTCGGCGTGATGAGGGAAGTGCTGTTTGAGTTCCCCGTGCATGAAGTGAATGTCAACTTGCCAAGCTGGGTCATGGTGCTGGATGAAGATCATTGGTTGCGCCGCGACTTTGAAAATTCCGTGCGGGAAACGGTGAAAGACATCAAACGCTTACGTGATGTCGATCGGGTCGTTGGCCAATTTTACGATTATCAATTTATCGAGAAAGCGGCCTTGTCCGGGATGGACATGGGGCAGGGAATTGCCGAAATCGATTTGTACGCTCCTGACGCATTGTACGATCAGGTGTTGCAAGATGTGGTGGGTGTGGAGATTCGCGGCAGAGACCACCTGTTGGAGCTGATGCAGGAATTCAGCATCGCCAAGCGGGAATACGACAAAGTTTCAGATGCGATTAAGATGGTGCGGACGACTGGCTATGGCGTGGCACCGCCCGCCTTGGAAGAAATGACGTTGGATGAGCCGGAGCTGATTAAACAAGGCAGCCGCTTTGGAGTGAGACTCAAAGCGACGGCCCCCTCTATCCACATGATTCGCGTCAATGTGCATTCCGAATTCGCGCCAATCATCGGATCTGAAAGACAGAGTGAGGAGCTATTAAATTATCTCATGCGCGACTTTGAGCAGGATCCACGCAGCATATGGGAAACGGATATTTTCGGCCGCTCGCTGAATCAAGTGGTGCGTGAGAGCATTCAGGCGAAATTGGCGATGATGCCGGAAAATGCGCGGTACAAATTACAAGAAACGTTAGAGCGGATCATTAATGAAGGATCGGGCGGTTTAATCGCGATTATATTGTAAGGATTTGGAGATGAGCGCTGAAAAAGCGCTTTTTTTGTTTCAGAATAGAGAAATCGCAAAGATTCTCTTGAACTTCCTAGAAGTCTATATTAGTATAGGATTGTCCCGCGCAAAGAATCCTCTTTCGCGGATCGCTTAAAAAGCGATAGTTGTGGATGTTTTAGGAGGTGCGGTTATGAATAAAACCGAACTAATCAATAAAGTAGCCGAAGCTACTCAAATGACCAAAAAAGACGCGGCAAAATCTGTGGAAGCTGTATTCGAAGCGATCACCGAAGCCCTGCGCACGGGTGACAAAGTGCAACTTATCGGCTTTGGAAACTTCGAAGTGCGTGAGCGTGCTGCCCGCAAAGGTCGTAACCCACAAACTGGTGAAGAAATTGATATTCCTGCAACGAAAGCACCAGTTTTCAAACCTGGTAAGCAATTGAAAGAAGAAGTAAACAAGTAAGCAGGATTCTTTATCACATTGTTTTACATAGGAAAGACCTGCTAAAAAGGCCTCCACTGAGGCCTTTTTCTTTTACGCTTATCCATTCGGTAATTGTGGTATAATGTTACAATAGCATGTTTATAGTTGTTAAGAATATAAACAAAGTGAAGCTAGTGGATGGAGGAACAAGGAATGGTTGATCATCGCAAAATAGAAGAAGCTGTGCGCATGATTTTGGAAGCGATTGGCGAAGACCCAAACCGCGAAGGTTTGTTAGATACACCCGCTCGTGTGGCACGCATGTATGCCGAAATCTTTTCCGGTTTGAATCAGGATCCCAAGGAACATTTTTCGGTGGTATTTGGAGAAGATCATGAAGAGCTTGTGCTTGTGAAAGATATCCCATTCTTCTCCACCTGTGAGCATCATTTGGTACCTTTTTTCGGCAAAGCCCATGTCGGGTACATTCCGCGCGGAGGCCGTGTCACCGGGTTAAGCAAATTGGCGCGTGCGGTTGATGCGGTGACCAGACGCCCTCAGTTGCAAGAGCGGATTACGGCGACGGTGGCTGACTCCATTGTGGAGACCTTGGATCCCCATGGGGTGATCGTTGTTGTGGAGGCGGAGCATATGTGCATGACCATGCGAGGCGTGAAAAAACCGGGTTCCAAGACGATTACATCGGCGGTGCGTGGTGTGTTTGCCGAGGATTCAGCTGCCAGAGCGGAGGCCCTCAGCTTAATCGGATTAAAATAAAAAAAACCTTGACACATTTGCGAGCGCGTTATATACTCATAATTGCCGATGCGCAATTGCATAGTTATCGGGCTATGGCGCAGCTTGGTAGCGCGCTTGCATGGGGCGCAAGAGGTCGTCAGTTCAAATCTGGCTAGCCCGACCAAATCAAAGACCCTTCCTCATGGAAGGGTCTTTTTCATTGCATTAAGCGGGGACTTCCATGTTAAAATATAAAAAAATAACAGAAAAGGGAGGGGTTAGGAGTGCAGGGATCGGTTGATTATGTTTTGATTAAAGCAAAAGAAAACGGTGTCAACGTCATTGGTCTGACACGTGGAAAAGACACCCGATTTCACCATTCTGAGAAATTGGACAAAGGTGAAGTCATGATCGCGCAGTTTACCGAACATACCTCGGCCATAAAAGTGCGCGGCAAAGCCACGATTATCACACCGTTTGGCACGGTTGACACGGAAAGCGAATAAGCATGTTTCTTCTCCTCCCTTTGTAAAATGGTGACAAGGGGAGTTAAAGGAGGATGAAGCGTGAAAGCATTAGCTGTGCGGATGTTGGCCGTCTCAGTGTGTTCAGCCATGTTAGCAGCGACGATCTCACTCGTTCCCACGCTTTGGAGCACAGGGGAACCAACAGAGGATGTCGCTGTTTTTCATCATGTGGCCCGAGAACCGCTCACCGAGAAGTCACTCGCCCATTTTCTTGATCAATCCGCAGTGCAAACCGAACTCAAACGAGCGGACCTTTATAGGGATACCCTGTTTATCGAGTTGGCTTCCCTGGCGAACTCGGAACAAGGCCATCAAGCTATGATTCATTTGATTATCCAGGTGTTCAGCGAGACGAACAATGTGAATCAGCTTCAGGTGCTCGTTCATTTTCAAGACCGAACAGCGGCATTGCTGGAGGCGGAGCGATCACGCGTGGAAAAGGCCAACTTGGGGGATGGACATGATATCCGGGCATGGGAGAGATTAAAAAAATTGGCCACAATCACCACGTTTTCGCCAATGAATTAGAGAATAGGGAAAACAATGGAAGCATGCCTATCCTAATAAAAAGTATGGTATACTATTCGCAGTGCCTGAACTTTGTGGTTTTTGGGGGAACGTTTGCATGTCGTCCATACATAATGATGAACTAAAATGGATTTTAAATACGATTGATGGTTTAACCACACATTCGTATGTGAAACAAATGATTGGGAGACCCACGATCCCTGTTTTTTTTGTGCGTGTTTTGCGGTTAATGCTTAAATCGCTGCATGTGCCTGAAGAACGGGCACGTTTATATACGGTTGCGGTCACGCTGCTCGATATGGGACAAGTGATGCATGAGACCGTTTCCATTCAGTCGCAAACAGATCCTGATGAGCATCGTAAACAGCAATTATATGTTCTTACGGGAGATTATTTTAGCAGTGTATTTTATCAACAACTGGCCAAGCATCAGGAGATGAAAGGCATTTCTTACCTTTCTCAAGCGGTCAGCCGCATGAACGAAAAGAAAATGACCTATCACATGGCACAAGGCACTTTTGCTTCAAAGGTGGAAGAATGGGAGATGTTGCGAGAGATATCGGGTGGACTTCTGGCAGCGCTAGCCGATTTTTTTCATGTGGATCTGGAAAAGCCGACGGTATGGCGTAACATCGTGATGGATCTGATGGTGCTCTATGATGTCAAATGCGGATGGGACTCGTTCGAAACGGAAGCAGAGGTGGAGTGGATCAAAAACACCTCAGAGCGCCTCAATAAGGCGAGTGCAGAACTGGCGGACCCACCCATCCAAAATGAGCTCAATATCCTGATAAGTGAGGCAATGCCTTTCACTTAAAGCCAGCTGAGCGGTGAAAGGGAGTGGACAAGAGGATGAAAGAAAAAACGGATAAAGCGACATTTGTCCTGCAGGTATTTGAAAGCATCGCCAAAGATTATGATCGCATGAATACTTTGCTAAGCTTCTATCAGCACAAGCGTTGGCGCAAGTTCACCATGAAAAAGATGGCAGTCAAACCGGGCGATACGGCCATCGATGTATGTTGCGGCACAGGAGATTGGGCGATCGCGCTCGCTGAAGCTTCGCATACGGGTCGAGTGGTGGGGCTCGACTTCAGCGCCAATATGCTGCAGGTCGCGCAGGCGAAATTGTCCGAAAAAGGATTGGAGCAGCGGGTCGAACTGGTTGAGGGAAATGCGATGCAACTGCCGTTTCCCGATCATAGCTTTGATCACGCGACGATTGGTTTCGCTCTTCGCAATGTGCCTGATCTGGTGCAAGTGTTAAAGGAGATGAAACGGGTCGTCAAGCCAGGCGGGCAAATCGTTTCGTTGGAGTTGTCCAAACCGACGTGGCCACCGTTTCGCGCGGTGTACTTTCTTTATTTTGAACGAATTTTACCATGGTTAGGCAAACTTTTTGCCAATCGATATGAACAATATCGCTGGTTGCCGGAATCCCTGATCCATTTTCCGGATTACATGGAATTGGCTCGAATCATGAGGGAAGAAGTGGGTTTGATCGATGTGGAGGTGTATCCGCTGACTGGCGGAATCACGGCACTGCACATCGGGCGTAAATCAGCGGATGATAGATGAAATGAAGGAAGATGGTAGGATGAACTTGGTACAGAAATTAAAAGTCGTGTTGGAGATGATCAAGTTTGAGCACACCATTTTTGCCCTGCCATTTGCTTATATGGGGGCTGTACTAGGTAGCCTGGAAGTGCGTGGGCATCTCCCCAGCTGGGCGGAAATCGGTTGGATCACCTTGGCGATGGTGGGTGCGCGCAGTGCCGCAATGGCCTTAAACCGTTTGATTGACCGACATATCGACGCTAAAAACCCCCGCACCAAAAATCGGGCCATTCCAGCAGGTTTGGTTACCGTCCCGTTTGTATGGGGGTTTGTCGTTGTTTCCTTCGCATTGTTGTTTGTGGCGGCGTTCCAATTGAATATGCTGGCTGTCAAATGCCTGCCCCTCGCGGTGTTTTTCCTTATGTTTTATTCTTATACCAAACGTTTTACCTGGACATGTCACTTTTTCTGTGGCTTGTCAAGCGCTCTGGGGGCGATGGGCGGTTGGGTGGCAACGACTGCGCAAATCGACCTGACATCGATCGTCCTTTATTTGACCGTGGCATTATGGATTGGCGGTTTTGATGTCATTTATGCTTGTCAAGACGTTGAGTTTGATCAAAATGAGCGTTTGTTCTCGATCCCGTCCCGTTTTGGCATCACGGCGGCGTTATGGATTTCCGGGCTGATGCACGTGGGGACGGCGATAGGCTTGATTGCGCTGATTTTTATGACCACGCTCGGCCTGTGGTATGCGATCGGGGTAGCGATTGCCATCGCCATATTGATTTATGAGCATGCGATTGTGAAACCAAATGATTTATCCCGCTTAAATACAGCCTTTTTCACCATGAATGGTGTGTTGAGTGTCTTGATTTTCGTATTTACCATATTGGATGTGTTGTTATGAGTCACAAACGCTTGATTTTGGGGATGACCGGGGCGAGTGGCGCCCCGTATGGTTTATGCATTTTGGAGGAATGTTTAAGGCAAGGACATGATGTGCATCTCGTTGTCTCAGAAGCGGGATGGCGCGTATTGATGGAAGAGCACGGATGGGAAGTGCATGAGCGGGAGCATTGTTTCACCAAGCGCTATGGGCATCTGCCGGGCACCCTCATTTATCATCCCGTCAAGGATATTGGCGCGACGATTGCATCCGGCTCCTTCCAGACGGACGGCATGATCGTCGCCCCATGTTCCATGGCGTCGCTGGCCAAATTGGCTCATGGCCTGTCGTCTAATTTGCTGGAGCGGGCGGCGGATGTCATGCTGAAGGAAAACAAGCCGCTCATTATCGTTCCGCGGGAAACGCCACTCTCTGCCATCCATTTGGAAAACATGTTGAAATTGTCCCGCTCTGGGGCCTCCATCGTGCCAGCGATGCCCGCGTTTTATCACCAACCGACCTCCATTGAGGAGATGGTGCGGTTTGTGGCTGGAAAAGCACTCGATTTGCTGGCAATTGAACATCAGTTATACCAACGTTGGGAGGGTGGACGATGAAACCGATCCGAATCGGAAAAATCGCATTTACCAACATCTTGCCGATATATCATTACTTGGACGATCGAGGGCTTAATGTGGAGTGGGTCCGTCAGGTGCCAACCCTGCTTAACCGCAATATGGCGCTGGGGAAGATCGATATGGGGCCGATTTCCGCTTTTGCCTATGCCGAACACGCTGAAGATTATGTGCTGATGCCCGATTTATCGATTAGTGCGATGGGCCCGGTTGGCTCTATTTTTCTGTTCACCAAAGGTTGCCAGTTGCACGAGCTGGACGGAAAAACCATTGCGTTAACCAATACTTCGGCCTCTTCCGTCGCCCTTCTCCAAATCATCCTGGAGAAGTTTGCAGGGGTGAAACCGACTTATGTGACCATGCCCCCTTCCTTAGAAGAAATGATGAGCGTTGCGGATGCGGCTTTGCTGATTGGTGACGACGCGGTAATGGGCAAGTGGAATCATCCGGGGTACCGGTTGTACGATTTGGGTGAAGAATGGATGAAGCAAACGGGACGGAGCATGACGTTTGCTGTATGGGCGGTAAGGCGCAAGATTGCCGAATCGCGCAAGAGCGAATTGGAGGAACTCTACCATCGCTTCATGCGGGCCAAAGCGGAAGGGCGGAAAAACATGAGGCCGGCGATTGAAGAAGCGATGCGTCAATTGGGAGGCGATCCGGCCTTCTGGCAAAAATATTACGATGGCCTTTCTTATGATTTTGGCGAGAGGGAAAAGCGGGGCTTGGAAACCTATTTCCGTTATGCCACAGACTTGGGACTGTTGCCAGCCAATGTAGAAATCCGCATGTTAGATTTACCTGCAAGTCTTGGCATGCGCTGATTAGGGTGAAGTGGATGAATCTACAGAAAATATATGAAGAGAAAAAAAAAGACTTAGAACAGATTGAGCGTGAGTTGGCCCGTTCCATTCAAACGGACCATGAAACGTTGCAAATGACCTCCACCCACCTGTTGGAAGCGGGGGGGAAACGGATGCGTCCAGTTTTCGTGCTATTGGCGGGATCTTTTGGTTCATATGAATTGAAGCGCCTGCAAAAAGTGGCGGTTTCCTTGGAATTGATCCATATGGCGACATTGGTGCATGATGATGTGATTGATAATGCGGCGACGCGGCGGGGACGCAAAACGGTCAAAGAAGAATGGGATAACCGGATTGCCATGTATACCGGGGATTATATTCTTGCCCGCGCGCTTAAGGAATTGACCGACTTACCGAATCATCACCTGCAGGAAACGTTGGCAACGGCCCTTATGCGGATGTGTCTGGGAGAAATTGCGCAAATCCAGGACTTGTTCAGTGAACAGCAAAGCTTGAAAAAGTACTTGCGCCGCATCAAGCGAAAAACGGCTCTGCTCATGGCGGTCAGTTGCCAACTCGGCGCTCTTGTCAGCGGTGTCAAGCCCGCATGGGAACGCGCCTTAACCGCTTATGGCTATTATGTGGGCATGGCTTTTCAATTGACGGATGATGTGCTTGATTTTGTGGGGGATGAGAAAACATTGGGCAAACCCGCCGGAAGTGACTTGCAGCAGGGCAATGTGACTCTGCCGGTGATTTATGCGCTGCATCAGGGGTCTGAGGAATGCAAACGATCGATTCTCGCTTACTTGCGTTCAAAGGGAGAGTCGGGTTCGCTAAGCGAAATCCTTGAGATGATCCGAAAAAGCGGCGGAATTGAATATACCATGGATTTGACCCGCAGGTATATGGATAAAGCCTTTGCTTGTTTGAAAAAGTTGCCCGCCACACCTGAACGGGAATCCCTCAAGCTGATTGCCGAATTCATCCTGCGCCGCTCTTATTGAAAAACAGGGAATGGTTGCGTTTACATACCATTCCTGTTACAATTTTTCATGGCACCGCATCGGGTGTTCTTGATACATAGCAAAAGTGGAGGAGCTACGGGTATGGAGAAAACGTTTATCATGGTTAAACCGGATGGCGTGCAACGCGGATTAATTGGTGAAATTGTCTCTCGTTTTGAGAAGAAAGGTTTTCAGTTAGTCGGAGCAAAATTGATGACCGTTTCCCGTGAATTGGCTGAAGAGCACTATGCTGAACATAAAGAAAAGCCCTTCTTTGGGGAACTGGTTGAATTTATTACTTCCGGTCCTGTTTTTGCAATGGTGTGGCAAGGAAATAACGTGATCGCCACTGCGCGTCAAATGATGGGCAAAACCAATCCGGCTGATGCTCTGCCAGGAACCATTCGTGGTGATTTCGGCGTGAATGTCTCCATGAACATCGTGCACGGTTCCGATTCTCCGACGAGCGCGGAACGTGAAATCGCGCTGTGGTTTAACCAAGAAGATGTAAGCGAATACGAAAAAACGATCAATCGCTGGATTTAATCGCCAAAAGAGTACGGCTCAAACCGTACTCTTTTTCTTTTAAAACTGCGAGATCACAGACAGAATGGCGGTTTATTTTCAACCGGTTCTGTCTAGACTGATAATAACTTCGGTAAAGGGGGAGTCAGGATGGAAATCCCACTCAGTGTGCAAGAGGTGACCGCCAAAATCAGGCAGATGGAAGAAAATGGTCAACCGCTGGGCAAAAAGAAAGTGAAGCAAGCTCACCCCGACTTGATGCTAAGTGCTCTTTATTATTTCCCGAGTTGGGAATACGCGGTTCAAAGCAGCACAGGAACCAAGTGAGACAAGGCTACCACGCTAACGGTTAGGAACCGGAGAAAAAGAAAGATTGAAGAGAAAAACGAAATGGAAAACCGACTTAACCCATAAGTCGGTTTTTTGATTGATGGAAAATAACAAACGATCGGATTGTATGCGGTTACAATAACCCGGTTCTGAAGCGATCGGGTTATTTTTTGTTAAATCTTATTTTTTACGCTTCAAAACTATGGTATGATTACTAACAAATTTTTATCCAACTATGGTGGAGTGAGCTTAGATTAGGAGAGGACGATGAGAGATGAGATACTTAACCGCCGGCGAGTCGCATGGACCGCAACTGACATTAATCATTGAAGGGCTGCCAAGTCATCTGCCTTTCAGCAAAGAGAAAATCGACTTCCAATTAGCGCGCCGCCAAAAAGGGTATGGCCGGGGCCGCCGGATGCAGATTGAGAAAGATCAGGTGCAGATTTTGTCCGGTGTCCGCTTTGGCGAGACGACGGGTGCCCCGGTAACGCTCGTGGTTGAGAACAAAGACTGGACGCACTGGCAAAAAGTGATGAGTACGGATCCATTGCCTGAAGAAGCCGAAAAGCGTCGCATCTCGCGTCCGCGCCCGGGACATGCGGATTTGAATGGAGCGATCAAATACGATCACCGCGACATGCGCGATGTATTGGAACGCTCCAGTGCGCGTGAAACCACGATGCGTGTGGCGGCGGGGGCTGTGGCGCGTCTGATCCTGGAGGAATGCGGCATCCGCATCGCCGGACATGTGCTGCGCATTGGCGACGTCGAAGCGAAACGGGTGGAGCTGTCTTGGGATGAACGTCTCGAGCGTGCGGAGCGGTCCCCTGTCCGTTGTTTGGACCCAGAGGCCGAACAACAGATGATGTCGCTCATTGATCAAGCGAAAAAAGAAGGGGACTCCCTTGGAGGCATCGTGGAAGTGATCGTGGAGGGAGTGCCGGTTGGCTTGGGGAGTCATGTGCACTGGGACCGCAAATTGGATGCCCGCATCGCGCAAGCGGTAGTCAGCATCAACGCTTTTAAAGGGGTCGAGTTTGGGATTGGCTTTGAAGCGGCCAGTCGCCTTGGTTCGCAAGTGCATGATGAAATCGAGTGGTCGACGGAAAAGGGATTTAGCCGCCGGACCAATCGTTTGGGCGGTTTTGAAGGCGGCATGACGACAGGAGAACCGATTGTGGTTCGCGGGGTGATGAAGCCGATTCCCACGCTTTACAAGCCGCTCCTCAGTGTTGATATCGATAGTAAAGAACCGTTTGCCGCAAGCATTGAGCGCTCGGACAGTTGTGCTGTGCCAGCGGCTTGCGTCGTGGCGGAAAACGTCGTGGCATGGGAAGTCGCGCGCGCGTTGTTGGAAAAATTCCCCGCGGACACATTGAGCGAACTGAAAGAACAACTGGCCCGCTATCGCGAAAGGGTGTTGAACTTCTGATGAAAACCTTGCTGGTTGATGTTGCCGGTCATCGCTATCCCATTCGCATCGGTCAGGGGACCCATCAGTTATTGCCGCAGTTGTTGACAGAAAACGGGATTGGGAAAGAACGAATGTTGATGCTGATTTCAGACAGCCATGTCGCTCCGTTGTATGGCCTGCCTATGCAAGCTTCCTTGCAGGCCGCGGGGTATCAGGTGGGATTAAGTGTCATTCCCCCTGGCGAAGAGAGCAAAAAGCTGAGTGTCGTTGAACAGGTGATCGGGGACTGTCTGCGGTTTGGACTTGATCGCAGCAGTTTGGTGCTGGCTTTGGGTGGCGGTGTGGTGGGGGATTTGGCCGGGTTTGTCGCTGCCACCTATATGCGGGGCATTCCCTTTATCCAATTGCCGACAACCTTGTTGGCGCATGACAGCAGTGTGGGTGGAAAAGTGGGTGTTAATCATGCGTTGGGCAAAAACTTTATCGGGGCGTTTCATCAACCGTTGATGGTGGTGTTTGACGTTGATGTGTTGGCGTCATTGCCTGCGCGCGAAGTGGTTTCCGGACTTGCGGAAGTGGCCAAACACGCCTTGATCTGGGATGTTTCGTTTGTGGAGTGGTTGGAGGCGCACGCCGAGGCTTTGCTCGCTCTGGACCCCGAACGGATGACGGAGGCGATTTATCGCGGCTGTGAGATCAAGTCTGCGATTGTATCCCAAGATGAGAAAGAATTGGGCATCCGGGCCATACTCAATTATGGACACACGATCGGCCATGCCTTGGAGGCGGTGTCGGCGTATCAAAGGTATACCCACGGGGAAGCGATCGCCATTGGTATGGCGGGTGCGGCAAGATTGAGCGTTCGCTTGCTGGGGGCTCCGGAAATGTTGGTGCACCGGACGGAACAACTTCTCCATCGCTTGCGTTTGCCCATCCGCTATACGGAAGACTGGCCTCAGCAGGCTCTCCTTGACGCGATGAAGAAAGACAAAAAAGTGCGTGGTGGCCATTATGCGTTTGTGTTGGCCAAACAGTTGGGGCAAGTTGAGTTGGTGCGTGGGATCGCAGAAGATCAAATCACTCAGGTGTTAAAGGAAATACATGCTTGACGATCAAAAGAAACGGTCCGCTTAGGCAGGGTGGCCCGTTTCTTTTTTGGGATATGGGTTGACATTCTGTTGAAGCTTCGATAAAGTCTTTTAATAAGATGAGACATAAGATTGAGTTGGTTTGATTAGTTATTAGTTGAGAGCTGAGTTGAGTGGAGAATAGGATATAGTATAGATGAGCTGAGCCAGAAGATGAAGATTAAGACAACTTCAGTCAGAGCTCATTTGCTTTGGCTTTTTTATTTGCATCACGATCCCCTATATCCTTTTCTCTCTTCTCGCCTGATTGAGAAGGAGGGAGTATCCTTGATTTACCCCGCATATGAAGCATTTCAATCTTTATCCTCTTCATATTCTTTTATTCCCATTTGCAAGACCGTGGTTGCCGATACGGAGACGCCGATTCGTTTGTTTGAACGGGTGAAAGAAGATCCTTACGCCTTTCTGTTGGAAAGTGTGGAAGGGGGCGAGCGGTGGGCGCGTTACTCCATGATTGGAGCCAAACCGATGTGCATTTTGAAGAGCAAAGGCAACCAGTTCACGATCGAAGACAAAAATGGAAGCCGCACGGTGGAAACGGCCCATCCTTTACGATTTTTGCAAGAATGGATCGGTCAATTTCAGGCGCCGCAATATGCTCATCATGCCCCTTTTCTCGGTGGGGCGGTGGGGTATGTGAGCTATGAATCGGTCCGTTTTATGGAACCTTCCCGTCCCATCACCCATCCGCCCGAAGACTCTCGGGCTTATGATATCCATCTGATGGTGGCTGATCGGATGATCATATTTGATCATCTCAAGCTGACCGTTACCTTTGTGCAACATCTGCTTCTGCGCGATCAAGAAACAGAGGCTACTTTATCTGGCCGGTATCAACAGGTTGTGCGAGAGCTGGAAGAGTGGAGCGCCCAGACGCTGCAAGGGGGACCAAGGGGGTCGATGCCCATTCAGTCCGCCACGACGCTTGATTCCGAATCATATGAAGAATGGGCCAATATAGACAAGGAAGGTTATATGGGCTTAGTGGAGATGGCGAAGGAGCATATTCGGGCAGGTGACATCTTTCAAGTGGTGTTGTCCCGCAAATTTACCCAGCCTCATCCGCCTGATCCGTTTCGTGTCTATCGGATCTTGCGCGTGCTCAATCCCTCACCTTATATGTACTATTTGCGCCTCGGAAAAGAGCAGATCGTTGGCACCTCCCCGGAGCGGATTGTCCGGGTGACAGATCGCTTGGTAGAAATCTGTCCAATCGCCGGGACACGCCCGCGGGGCAAACACGAGCTTGAGGATCGGCAATTGATGGAAAATTTGATGAAGGATGAGAAAGAAATTGCCGAACATGTGATGCTGGTTGACCTGGGTCGCAATGATCTGGGGCGGGTCGCGGAGTATGGGACGGTGCAAGTCCGTGAAGGGATGGTCGTGGAGAAATACTCCCATGTGATGCATCTGGTTTCCTATTTGGAAGCGACATTGAAAGAAGGGGTGCACGCCCTTGAAGCCTTACAGGCTTGCTTCCCCGCCGGAACGTTATCGGGCGCCCCAAAAATCAGGGCGATGGAGATCATCCGTGAGTTCGAACCGGCGCCGCGTGGCGTGTATGGCGGAGCGATCCTATATTTGAGTTTTACCGGCAATCTCGATTCATGCATCGCCATCCGAACGATCCACTTTCAAGATCAGATCGCAACGGTGCAAGCGGGAGCGGGGATTGTGGCCGATTCGGATCCTTATCGTGAGTTCATGGAAACATCGCATAAAGCCAAGGGAATGTTGACCGCGCTTAAGTTAGCCAAAGAGACGGAATATGTGGAGGGATTGAAATGATTGCGGCTTTGGTTAAAAAAGTGGTCGAGGGGCGGCATTTGACAGCGGAAGAAGCAAAACAAGCGATGGAATGCATGATGGGGGGAAGTGCGACGCCGGTCCAAATCGCCAGTTTGCTGACCTCACTTCGCATGAAAGGGGAAACCATTGACGAACTCCTTGGATTTGCCCAAGGGATGCGCGCGCAGGCTGTGCCTGTGTCGACGGCTTTTGCCGATGCGGTGGACACCTGCGGCACGGGCGGAGATGGCGGAAAAACATTTAACATCTCGACGGCCACCGCCTTTGTTGTAGCGGCAAGTGGCATCCCGGTCGTAAAACACGGAAACCGGGCAGCCTCCGGCAAGAGTGGCAGCGCGGATGTGTTGGAGGCGTTGGGTGTGCATATCGGCCTCAAACCCAATGAGGCGGAACGTTTATTGAATCAAACGGGGTTGGCGTTTTTATTTGCGCAACTTTATCATCCGGCGATGAAGCATGTGATGCCGACGCGTAAGGAATTGGGATTTCGCACCTTTTTCAATCTTTTGGGACCTCTTTGCAACCCGGCTGGGGTCAAGGTGCAATTGGTCGGGGTGTACGATGCCGCGTTGACAGAACCTGTCGCCCATGTGCTCATGCGGTTGGGAATCAGGCGGGCGATGGTCGTGGCGGGGCGAGATGGCTTGGATGAACTGACCAATACGGCGGAGACGCAAGTGAGTGAACTGCGGGACGGACGGGTGGAGACGTATGAAGTCACACCGGAAGCGATCGGTTTGCCAAGAGTGGCAAATGAAGAGATCGCGGGCGGTACGCCAGAGAAGAATGCGACACTGATTCAAGGGATTTTTGATGGCCGGATTGAGGGCGGCGCCCGCGACATTGTCGCACTGAATGCGGGCGCGGTCATCTACTTGGCGGGCAAAGCGGCATCGTTGGCCGATGGAGTCAAAGAAGCGCTGCGCGTCATCGCCTCGGGTGCCGCCATGCGCAAATTAGATGAAGTGATCCGCTTATCACAGGAGGTTGCACATGTTTCTTGATAACATTCTAACTCAGAAACAGCATGAATTGGCCCGATTGGTTCAATCGGTTACGGATGAGAAATGGGATCAGGCGGCGCGGATGCTCAAAGGGATATCTTTGGCCGAGAGCATAAAGCGCGAGCGGGGATTGGCGGTCATCGCAGAGATTAAGCCCGCCTCTCCATCGAAAGGAATCATTCGCGAAGAAGTGGATCCGATCTCGTTCGCGTCGGCATATGAAGCAGGTGGCGCCAATGCGATCTCTGTTTTAACGGATGTCTCTTTCTTTAAAGGTTCCAATGAAAACTTGAGCAAAGTAAAGAATCAGGTGTCCCTGCCCGTTCTGCGCAAAGATTTTATCATTGACCCGATTCAGGTGTTGGAGAGCAAATTGATTGGCGCCGACGCCATCTTGCTGATTGTGGCCGCGCTCGACGAAAAGCGCCTGATCCTGTTGAGTGAAACGGCCCATCGATTGGGTATGGAAGTATTGGTTGAAATCCATGATGAAACGGAAATAGAAGCCTCCTTGGCTTGCGGGGCGGATGTGATCGGCATCAACAACCGCAATCTGGAGACATTTGCCACCAATTTGGCGGTAACGGAGCGGGTGCGCCCCAAGTTGCCGAGCGAACTTCCGGTGATCGGGGAAAGCGGGATTCATTCACCGACGGATGCGAAGCGGATGGCAGATGCGGGAGTCCAAGGAATCTTGGTGGGTGAATACCTAATGCGACAGGCCGATCCGGCGCAGGCTTTGCGTGAGTTGAAGCGAGTGAAGTCCCCATGACGCGGATCAAGCTGTGTGGGTTTCGGACGGTGGAGGATGTGCGGAAGGCATCCTCTCTTCCCATTGATGCCATGGGGTTCATATTGGTGCCCGGACGCAAACGGACGATTCCTTTGGATCGTTTGGCGGAAATGCTGTCCGCTGTTCCACCGGGCATTAAAAAAGTGGCCGTGCTGAAAGATGCTTCGGTGAGTGAGATCACGGAGTTGCAGAGCCGATTTTCTTTTGATGGCTTGCAACTGCATGGAGAGGAATCCCCAGCTTATTGCAGAGCGCTCCGGGAACGTGTGCCGATTGATCTTTGCAAGGTGTTCCATGTGTCACAAACGGCGGTGCTTAAAGCGGAAGTGCCGCTCTATGCCCCTTGGATTGATCGAATCTTGCTCGATTCGGCCATGGGTGGAACAGGGGAAACCTTTGATTGGACGGAAATACCCCGCTGGAAGGATGCGGCCCAAGCGTTCCAGATTCCTCTTTGGGTGGCCGGAGGCTTGCATCCCGACAATGTCGCCAACTTGATCAAACCGTATGGCCCCGATGGCGTCGACGTCTCCAGTGGCATAGAAACGGACGGGAGCAAAGACGAGGAAAAGATGAAAAGATTTGTGGAAAGGGTGAGGGAGTGTGATGATGAAAGATCGGGTGGAGGAACGGCGGGTCTCATGGAGATACGGTGAATTCGGGGGACGTTTTGTGCCGGAAACGACCATGATGGCGCTGGAAGAGCTTGAGCAAGGATTTGCCGAAGCGGTGCGAGATGAGGGTTTCATCGCGGAATACAAGGCGCTGCTCATGCACTATTCGGGGCGCCCTACCGCCTTGACGTTGGCTGCTCGCTTGAGCGAGAAGGTGGGTGGAGCCAAAATCTATCTGAAGCGGGAAGATTTGAACCATACGGGAGCCCATAAAATCAACAACGCCTTGGGGCAAGCTCTGTTGGCCAAGCGGATGGGCAAGCGAAAAGTGATTGCGGAGACAGGAGCGGGCCAACATGGCGTAGCGACTGCGACCGTGGCGGCCCTGTTGGGTTTGGAATGCGAAGTGTACATGGGTGAGGAAGACGTGCGCCGCCAACAATTAAATGTGTTTCGGATGGAGCTTTTGGGAGCGAAAGTGATTCCCGTCACATCCGGCACCCGCACGCTCAAAGACGCGACCAATGAAGCGTTGCGCCGTTGGGTGGCAGAAGTGGACCGGACTTTTTATCTGTTGGGGTCTGCCGTGGGGCCTCATCCCTATCCGCCGATGGTAAAATTCTTCCAACGCGTCATCAGTGATGAGGCAAAACAACAAATTGTGGCGCGTGAGGGGAAATTGCCGGAGGATGTCGTGGCGTGTGTGGGTGGCGGCAGCAATGCCATCGGGATGTTTGCCGCGTTCCTTGAAGATCAGGGAGTAAGGTTGCATGGGGTGGAAGCGGCCGGAAAAGGGGTTGACACTGAGTATCATGCCGCTCCGCTGACCAAAGGGCGCCCAGGAGTGCTGCACGGCATGTACAGCTATTTCCTGCAGGATCAGGAAGGTCGCGTGTTGCCGGCCCATTCCATTTCAGCCGGATTGGATTATCCCGGTGTGGGGCCTGAACATGCTTTTCTCAAGGAGAGCGGACGTGTGCGTTATACTGCGGCAACGGACAAGGAAGCGATTGACGCGGTTCAACTTCTCTGCCGCACGGAAGGGATTTTGCCGGCGTTGGAATCGGCCCATGCCATAGCGGAAGGAATCAAGCTGGCCGAAAAGCGTCACAAGGATGAAATCGTCTTGATCTGTTTGTCCGGACGCGGAGATAAAGATGTGGAGTCGATCCGTCAAGCGTTGGAGGTGGAGCAAGGATGACGAAGCTAGAAGTGAGACTGCGGCAAGAGGGGCAATATTTCATTCCTTTTATCACGGCGGGAGACCCTAGTTTGGAGGCATCGAAAAAGATCCTATATTTGTTACAAGAAGAAGGGGCGGCGGCCATTGAGCTCGGTGTGCCTTTTTCTGATCCGATGGCAGATGGTCCCGTGATCCAAGCGGCATCCGAACGGGCATTGGCACACAACATTTCTCTCCAAGATGTATTGCGGTTGGGCAAAGAATTGCGCGAAGAAGGTTATCACACGCCATTGATTCTCTTTACGTATTTCAATCCCGTCCTCCATTACGGATTGGAAGCCTTAGTGGAAGAAGCGCAAGCAAGCGGATTTGCGGGAATCATCGTGCCCGACCTGCCGTATGAAGAAAGCGCCCCGTTACGGGCGGTTGGCAAACAATGCGATTTTCCCGTCATCCCATTGGTGACGCCCACCTCCAAAGAACGGATCGAAAGCATTGTCTCTGATGCGAGCGGATTCGTTTACTGTGTCTCTTCCTTGGGCACAACGGGGATGCGTCAGTATTTTGCCGACAATGTGGAAGAGTTTTTGGCGACGGCGCGCGCGTTTAGCCCTGTGCCAACGGCGGTGGGGTTTGGGGTATCCACGGGTGAACATGTGCGGCATTTTCGCAGGCATGCGGATGCGGTCGTGGTAGGGAGCGCGTTGGTGAAGAAAATTGAAGAAGCACAACAAGCGCTCCTTGATCCACAGCAGATTGATCAGGCTCTGGCTTCTCTCAGACAATTTGTCAGACAGTTAAAATCGGAGTAAGATAAAATGGAAAAGAGATGAGAGGAGCAAGGAAATGCAACCAAAAGTGTCGGTCAGGGGCTTACCATTGTATAAACCAGGCAAATCTTTGGAAGAGGTGAAGCGGGAGTTTGGATTGGAAGATGTGATCAAGCTCGCCTCCAATGAGAATCCGTTTGGATGCTCACCGAAAGTGTGGGAGGCTTTGGAAGGAATCAAAGGAGAATTTCAATATTATCCTGAAGGCGCCGCTCCAGAATTGCGGGAAAAGCTGGCGGAACATTTGGAGGTCGATCCGCGCCGCTTGATTTTTGGCAACGGTTCGGACGAAATTGTGCAGATCATTGCCCGCACGTACCTTGATCGTGGCGACGAGTCTGTGATGGCTGATCTGACTTTCCCCCGTTATGAAACAGTGACGCGCATTGAAGGGGGAGTCCCTGTCGTCGTGCCGCTGAAAGAGGGCGTGCATGATCTGGAGGGCATGTTGGCCGCCATCACGGACAAGACCCGGCTTGTATGGGTCTGCAATCCCAATAATCCCACAGGGACCATTGTGAGCCATGAAGCGTTGAGCGATTTTCTTGACCGCGTACCGCCGCATGTGCTGGTGGTTGTGGATGAGGCCTACCATGAATATGTGACGGATTCCGCTTATCCCGACACGATTTCATTGTTGGATTACAACCCGCAAATCATCATTTTGCGCACGTTTTCCAAGATTTATGGATTGGCGGCTTTGCGGATTGGCTATGGGATCGCCCATCCCGATGTCGTCGCAGAGCTTGAACGTGTTCGTGAACCATTTAACGTAAACCGCCTTGCGCAAAAAGCGGCGATTGCGGCGGTGGAGGATGAGACGTTTGTTTTCTACTGCCGCACCCAAAACCGCATCGGCATCAGCCAAATGACGGAGAAGTTTGATGAATGGGGACTCTCTTATTTTCCGGCCCATGGCAATTTTATCTTGGTGGATACCGGGCATCCGGCCGATGAAGTTGATGAGTACTTATTACGGCATGGCGTGATAGTGCGCTCCGGTTTGCACCTCGGGTTTCCCACGCATATTCGCGTGACGGTTGGGAAAAAAGAGCAAAATGAACGTTTCTTAGAAGTGTTGCACGCATATTTGCATAAGAAAGGAAAGTGAAAGCAGCATGCCAGATCGAATAGCCGTATTGGGAATCGGACTGATTGGAGGATCGATAGCGTTAGGGTTGAAGGAGCGAACGGATGTAGAAGTGATCGGTTATGATCGCTCAAGTGAAGACTTAGGGTTAGCCGCGGCATTGGGGGCCATCGACAAAGGCACGGTCGATCTGGCTGAAGCGGTGAGTGAAGCGGATATCATCATCATCGCGTTGCCGGTCGGAGCCATTAAAGAGACGATCGATCGGTTGGCTGAGCTACCGTTGAAGGAAGCTTGTATTGTCACGGATGTGGGGAGCACCAAATCGGAAATTGTCGCTCACAGCAAAAAGCTGAAGCAAAAAGGCACCATCTTTATCGGTGGTCATCCGATGGCGGGATCCCATCGCTCCGGCATCAAAGCGGCCCATTCACTGTTGTTTGAAAACGCCTATTACGTACTTACTCCGGATCCCGATACGTCTCTTCTGGCAGTGCAAAAGTTAAGCCGCTTGTTGCATTTGGCGACGAGAGCGGAATTGATTATCATGAACCCGATCCATCATGACCGCGTGGTGGGGGCCATCAGCCATTTGCCGCATATTATTGCCGCGGGCTTGGTCAATATGGTTGGGGATTACAATGAGCAAAATGAATGGTTTCATCGGTTGGCGGCTGGAGGCTTTCGCAGTTTGACGCGGATTGGCGCCAGCCATCCCATTATGTGGCGGGATATTCTTCTCTCCAATCAGGAAGAATTGATCAAACTGCTCGACGATTGGATGTTGCAGATGCTCAAAATGCGCACGGCTATATACAAGCAAGACGCGAACCAGATCGAGGCCTTTTTCGCAAGGTCGAAACAATTGCGTGGACAGTTGCCCGACCGTGAAAAAGGGTTGCTCATGCCGCTGTATGAATGTTATCTCGACATTCCCGACCAGCCGGGGGAGATCGCGCGCGTGACCGCGATTCTCAGTGAGAATGACGTGAACATCAGTAACATCGAAGTGCTGAACAACCGTGAAGAGTTGCCGGGTGTGTTGAAATTGACTTATAAGAAAGAGCAAGATTATCAACAGGCGGTGGTTTGCTTGAAAGCGGCGGGATATACCGTGTTCACTGATCACGACAGCGCTGACCCTAGTGAAACGAAAGTGAAAAGCAAGTTAATGAGCTAACGCATTTCCAAACAGATGGGGAAACAATAATGCAAAAGGGGGAGATTTTACCCATGATTCGCACATCTCAGCGCAAACCTTTTCGCGCTACCCTTACCGTGCCGGGTGACAAGTCGATATCCCACCGCTCGATCATGTTTGGTGCTATTGCCAATGGAATAACGGAGGTAGAGGGTTTTTTGCCCGGGGCTGATTGTTTGAGTACGATCCGCTGTTTTGGGCAGTTGGGAGTAGAAATTGAACGGCTGTCGGAAACGTCCGTTCGTGTGCATGGCCGTGGCTTTGCCGGGTTGGCCGAACCGGTTTATCCGTTGGACGTGGGAAATTCGGGAACCACCATTCGCTTGATGCTGGGTATTCTGTCTGGTGTTCCGATCTTTTCGACATTGATTGGCGATGAGTCTATTGCCAGACGGCCCATGAAACGGGTGGTGGAGCCCTTGCGGAAGATGGGGGCGCGTATTGACGGACGGCAAGATGGCCGTTTTACCCCCTTGTCGGTGCGAGGGGGACGGTTGCAGGGATTAACCTATGAGAGTCCCATTGCCAGCGCGCAAGTGAAATCTTGTTTGCTGTTGGCGGGATTAAATGCGGAAGGGTACACGATTGTGCGTGAGCCTTATCAGTCACGGAATCATACGGAATGCATGTTGCCGGCGTTTGGGGTGGAACTGGAAACGCAAGGGGCCGAAGTGAAAATCAAAGGGGGACAAGAGCTGACAGGAACCCGGGTGAGAGTGCCTGGAGATATCTCTTCAGCGGCCTTTGTGTTGGCGGCGGCCTTGATGGTGCCAGGGAGTCAAGTGACGGTTGAACAAGTGGGCCTCAATCCAACCCGAACAGGAATCTTGGATGCTTTCCGCATGATGGGGGCCGAAGTGCAAGTGGAAGTGACAGATCATTGGTGCAATGAACCGGTGGGAAATGTGACGATCGCTTGTGAGGAATTGCGGGGAGTGGAGATTAAGGGAGAATTGATCCCGCGACTGATCGACGAGATCCCTATTCTCGCGGTGGTGGCTACACAGGCGCGCGGCAGAACGGTGATTAAAGATGCGCAAGAGTTAAAAGTGAAAGAGACCGACCGGATTGCGACCACTGCACAGGAACTGCGAAAATTGGGAGCCATCATCGAAGAAACGGAAGATGGCATGATTATTGAAGGGGGAACGCAACTGACCGGCGGAAGTTGCCACAGCCATGGGGACCATCGCATCGGTATGGCCATGGCGATCGCCGGGTTTGCCGCTTCTGGCGAAGTGGTGGTGGAGGGCGCGGAAGCGATTGACGTTTCCTTCCCCGGGTTTGCGAGACTAATTTCCCAATTGTAGTCAATTCAAATCAGAAAATTATAAAAAGTGATTGACCTTGTCCCTGCTCATCCGTATAATTGAAAATACAGTATGGTTTCTCTCCACTCCTATCCAATATTGTACGTCCTGTGCAAAACCGCTCTCACAACGAGCGGTTCTTTTTTTTGCTCTTTTTTCATAAAAGTGGGGTGAGGTGGTTGTCGATGGTCAAGCATATGAGCCGAATGGGCTGTGAGATCTTGCTCGTTGTAGGGATTTTGATCGCCTTGAAAAACAGCTTCTTTCCCTGGATCATTTCGGTTTGGTACCCGGATCCACTGTTATCGGAAAAAATGGGGGAATGGACGGCCATCATCGTGGGGGTGGGCACATGCCTCATCTATATGGGGTTGGGCTCCGCGGCCAAGTACGTCCATTCGCTCACCCTGTCGCAAATGGTCGGCGCATTTGGTTTATTGCACTCTGCTTTTTTCCTTCCCTTTCCCCCTTGGTTAAGTCAGATTTACCGGGATTGGCAAGGTTTATTGCATGATATGCTGGCGTTGTTTCTTCCTGAACAAATGTTTACATCCACGGAATTGTTTTGCTTGTTTTTGGCTTTATTCATACTGGGTCGTATGTTTCATGTACGGGAGAATGAGCCCAAGCGACTGGGCGACTATGGAGGGGGAGACGAAAAAAATTTGCCTTCTTCCTCCATATGAGTCTATCTTTGTCTCGTTTCGTCAAAAATAAGAACAATGACGTAGCGAGAGGAAGGGAAGACGGTGAGGATTGCAGATTGGTTGACCTATACGGACATAGAGCAATTAAAACAATTGACCCGTTTTTATGGCTGTCAAAGCCATAATCAGCACTCAAAAAATGAGTTGATCTGCTCGCTGCTGCAACAGCTCGGCAAAAAAAATCATTTGTGTGATCAAATCCGTTCATTGACCAGGGCAGAGCAACGGTTTTTGCAACTGTTGGTGTTTGATCAGAGCCCGGCTTACACGTTCGAAGAATTGCTGGGCAAAGGCAGGGCGGCCTTGGACGGGGCAGAAGGAGAACCCCGGTCGTTGGTCGTGAGCGCCTTGAAACGCGGTTGGCTGTTTCCGGGCTATTCGCATCGGACACAATATCTTTATCACCTCCCATCCGATTTAAGCAAACAGATTCGCGAAATATTTGTCGAGCCTTTTTTGCAACCCCATTTCCAATTGATGTCGAAACCTTCATTTTACCGGGATGAACAAGGGCAGATGATGGCGGATTTGCATTGCTTTCTCGATTTCCTGAATAAGGAAGTGATCCGCCTGACGGTGGACGGTGCCATCTATAAGCAACAACAAAAACAAATCTACCAATTGATGGCGGTCGAAGAAAAGCCGATTGCGTCAAAGGAGCCGCGCTTTGGTTTTGGCCGGAGGTACCATCAATATCCCGACCGTTTTTCCTTTTTATATGATTATGCGTTTTATAATAGATATTTTGTTGAAGATCAAGAAGGTTATTTGCGTTTAAATGTTGAATGGAGCGGGAATATAAGTAAACAAGAAGACGAAGGCAAAAAAATGGTAAGGTTTTTCATCCGCCTGTACCGCAAGCCCATTCCTCATCTTCCCATCATCCTTCGTTGGATTGCGACTCTGTGTCACCCGGGATGGATGATGGCAGAAGTGGTTTACCAAGCGATTGAACCTTGGCTGATCCCGTATTACTATGAGACAAAGGAAAGCCTGTTTGAAAAGGTGACGCGCATGTTGGTTCATTTAGGGGTTTTGCGGGCGGGAGTGGACGGTGACACGCATTATCTTTCGTTAACTCCGATTGGTGCCAAATGGTTGCACGGAATCACCGCGTTTAGAGAAAAAGTGATTGAAGACCAATTTTTGAAATTGGGCTGACGTGCAGGAAAATAGGCGAAAACAGTCGAATCATATTGTTACCGGAAACTTTTTTAACATGTTTCTGTGTAACATACCCAAGCAATAGACTAAATATTCTAATAATTTCGCGAGTGAGGGGAAAGAATGGAGAGCAGCATTACTATTCAAGAGAAGAAAGAATTTATTCGTTGGTTCTTGAATCGTTATGAGCTGCAAAAAAAAGAAGCTGCGTGGTTGCTTGAATTCCTGTCTTCAAATGAGCAATTGTTAACCCGCATTCACTTTGTGGAGCATGTTCGCCATCTCCCAAAAACGATGATCATGTCGACGAAATGTAGCAAGATGATTCCGTTTCGGTTTACCAAAAACAAACGCGTAGGCACTGACGTTGAAACTGCGTTTTATGATATCCGCACCTATCCACATGAGGAAATTTATATTGGGCTGTACTTTAAAGATCGAGCCGCATGTCCCGAATATGCCGCGATATTGGAGGGAAATCCCATGGAAAAACATGACTTGGTGCAAGACCATTTGCTCAGTCTGTTCGCGGAGATCGTCCTCGACAAAGCGGTAAAAGAATTTCAGCGCAAAGAACTGTACAAACGAATTGATGATGCGCTCAAGGATAGAGACGAAGAAACATTTTTACAGCTCAGCGAACAATGGATTAAGATACTGGAGTCCTGAATCATATTGGGGTATAATGCTCAGCATAAAGCTGGGCATTTTTCTTTGGAAAGAAGGAATCGATCATGATTTTGAAAGGGATCGACCGGGAACAATGGCGAAGCGTGGCGGCCTATGTGGATACGCTTTTGTTGCCCATCGCGCCCGTCAAGCTCGTGCATAAAGAGTTGCATGTTGATGTGAGCGCACCCATTGATGAATTGGCGAGTGATTTGGAGGAAAAGCTAACAGGGAGACTTTTGCTGCTTCCCGGCATTTCATACATTGGACAAAATCAAGAGGTGTTTAAATCATACATAAATGAAATAATAAAAGAGATGGTCAACTCTGGATTTACTTATCTCATCATGCTTGCGGACCGGACCCAAACGACCATCTTGGCAGAAGTGCAGGAAGCGTTTGCAGAACAAACAGGATTAAATATCATGATCCATACGGTTGAATCAAGCGAAAGGGAACCTGAGGCGGGGCTGGAGCGAACCAAAGAACAGCTTTACCAAAAAGTGCTAGAAATGTGGCAAAATCATTCATAAATTGTTAATAAAAAGTCCCGATTTTGTCGGTGTTAAGTCATGGCGATTTCTTGACTTACCCACCCACCTTTCGCTATCATGTATTATGTCCTAGTAAAAGATAGTAAGTGTTCTAGCAAAACAGATTCCGGTCCGAGTGGACGGTTTAAGCCGTATAGAAGGAGGTCGGACAAGTCGTGAGTAAGAAAGTTTCCCGCCGCCAGTTCTTAACGTATACGTTAGGTGGGACAGCCGGTTTCCTCGCTTCGGGGATGCTTTTCCCGATGGTGCGTTTCGCTGTGGATCCTATGCTAAAAAAAGGAGAAGCAGGGAATTTTTTGGATGTGGGTCTCAAAGTTGATGAGATCACAGAAACTCCCATCAGTGTGAAGTTCGTCATTCATCGCAAAGATGGTTGGTACGAGCCACCAAAAGGGGAAACCATGACGGCATGGGTATTGAAAGATGGCAATGAGATCATCGCCCTTTCACCAGTGTGCAAACACTTGGGTTGTACGGTGAACTTCAACACCAATCCACAATTCAAGAATGAATTTTTCTGCCCTTGCCACTTTGGACGATATACGAAGGACGGGACAAATGTTCCTGGTACTCCTCCAGCAAAACCGTTGGATCGTTATGAAACCAAGATTTCGAACGGTAAGTTGCTGATCGGACCACTAAAGAAAGCTTAATGGCTCTTGAAACGGAGGTGTAGCGGATGCTGCGCGCCATCTATGATTGGGTGGACGAGCGTCTGGATATTACGCCGATCTGGCGCGATGTCGCCGACCACGAAGTACCGGAACACGTGAACCCTGCCCACCATTTTTCAGCATTTATCTACTGCTTTGGTGGACTGACATTTTTTGTTGTCGTTATTCAAATACTGTCCGGTATGTTCTTGGCGATGTATTATGTTCCAGACATTGTAAACGCTCACGCAAGTGTAAATTACCTGCAGAACGAGATTGCCATGGGCGCTATCGTTCGCGGGATGCACCATTGGGGTGCGAGTGTCGCTATTGTGATGCTTTTCCTACATACCCTGCGTGTCTTTTTCACCGGTTCTTACAAGCATCCACGTGAATTTAACTGGGTTGTAGGCATGTTGATTTTTGCGGTTATGCTGGGTCTCGGATTTACCGGATACCTCTTGCCTTGGGATAACAAAGCGTACTTCGCCACCAAGGTAGGAGTGGAGATTGCGGCATCTGTACCAGTGCTCGGGCCATATATCGCTATCTTCCTGCAAGGTGGAGACATCGTAGGTGCTCAAACACTTGCTCGTTTCTTCGCGTTACATGTGTTCTTCCTCCCAGCAGCGTTACTCGCATTGTTGGGCGCACACTTTATTCTCATTCGTCGTCAGGGCATTTCTGGACCGCTATAAGGTCTACGCGTGAGGAGGGATCCACTTGGCACATAATCAAGACGGAAACCATACACAAGTCCACTATGTGGGAGACTCGCGCGTTCGTGCAGACCGTCCAAAGATGTATCCCAAGGACTACTCGGAGTTTCCTGGTAGAACGGAAGCTTTCTTTCCTGACTTCCTTCTGAAAGAGTGGATGGTAGCTGCCGTCTTCCTCGTTGGTTTCATGACATTGGTCATGGCCCATGAACCAGAATTGGGAGAACTGGCGGATCCGACGAACACCGGTTTCTTGCCTGTACCTGACTGGTACTTCTTATTCTTGTATCAGCTGTTAAAGTACAAATGGGCTGCTGGTAAATTCGTAGTGATTGGAACCGTTATCTTACCGGGGATCGCCTTTATGGCATTAATGCTGGCACCTTGGTTAGATGGCACAAAAGAACGTCGCCCGCTGAAACGTCCAGTGCCGGTAGGCATTATGCTGGTTACGCTTGTAGCGATCTGCGCACTGACATGGGCGGCTGAATATGAGCACGAATTGCAATTGGAATCAGCAATCGGTAAAACACCACAAAATACTAAAGTAATTGCCCAAGACGAACAAGGATATGAAATTTACGCGAAAAACGCATGTATTAAATGTCATGGTGATAACTTGGAGGGTAAAAACGGCCCTACGCTGATCGGTGTGGGTAACCGTCACACCGCTGAAGAGATCACCAAGTACATTGACGAAGGCAAAGGAACGGCCATGCCTGCGGGTATGTTCCAAGGTAGCGAAGAAGAGAAGAAAGTTCTTGTAGAATGGCTCATGAAACAAAAGCAACAATAATCGCAGTAAAAACCTGGTTACGTCTATGTGACCAGGTTTTTGTATAGCGGAAAAAGTGGGTGTGATCCATGTTTGTGTCTGATGCGGTGCGGTATTTGCTGACTTTGCTCATGCGTCGTTGGGTGTTATGGACTTTATTCATTGTAAATTTCCTCGGGTCGATTTATGGTTTCTATTGGTACAAAAACCAGTTGGCCTTTACCGAGCCCAAGGTTCTGAATATTTTTGTTCCCGACAGTCCCACGGCTAGCACGTTTTTCACGCTTGTGTTGCTGTTGTATCTGTTGGCGCGCCGTAGCCCTTTATTGGAAGCTTTCGCTTCGATCACGCTGTTTAAATATGGCATATGGGCGGTTGTGATGATCTTTTGGGGAGCTTACTTGGATGTCCGCCCGATGATGGAAGCCTTGACATGGCAGCATTGGATGTTGGTCTTTTCTCATTTGGGGATGGCTCTGCAAGCGATCCTCTATGCTCCTTTTTACACGTATGGCCGACGGGAAATCCTGTTCGTTGGCGGCTGGACTTTGTTAAACGACGCCTTGGATTACAGCGGATTGGATATTCACCCCTGGCTGGCGCTGTCATTGGAGCCTTACGATCATTTGGTGGGGATCTTTACGGTCATCCTCAGTGCGACGACGTTGCTGTTGTTTTCGATCTTTGCGATGTTGCCAAGCTTATGGCGCAAGTGGCACTTTACCCCGTTGAAATCTTCATAAACCGCAATTGGAAAACCAGGTGGATGTCCTGGTTTTTTCTTTTTCCTAGACGGAGCGGAGAGACATATTCCATTGTCCAAAAAGAATAGACTTGTACTAGAGACCGGTGAACGGGAGGTGTGACAACTACGTGCAATTGAGATGGATGGGTTCAGTGATGGTGGTGATGTTATTATTATCGTTCATCCATCCTGTCGTGCAGGCTGGAGAAATTGAGCGGGAGAGGGAAGAGTGGTCGCAAATGGCCGAAAAAATTGAGACAGAGGTGCAACAAGGCCATTTGATGGCGGCACGGGAAGATTTGGCGGTGTTGGCGCGGCAATTTTCCAAAGCGGACTGGTTGAGCAAAAAATTAACGCTCGAGGCTGTGCACATCTTGGCGGAAGTGTTGATGGAGTTGGAGTGGAGTTTGAACCAAGTTCGACCCGATCCCACCAAGCTTGCCCAAGCAACGGAACGGATGCGTTTGGCTTTTGACGCGTTGTCCCATCCCAATCAACCCTTGTGGCAACGGTATTATGAACCGCTGAAAGAGGGGGTTGCGGAGGTCAAGCAGGCAGTGAAGCGAAAGCAAGATCAACAGACCCGCCAGGCGATCGAAGAATTGTACGCAAAGGTTCAACTGGTTCGCCCCGCCTTAATTGTGGCAAAAAGCCCCTATGCTGTACATAAAATGGATTCCCTGATCACCTTTATCAGAAAAGAAAAGCAATTTGATCGGTTAGCCAGTGCGGTTGGACAATTGGAGCAATTGCTATATCCCCTCTTCTACGGCTCTGAGCAGGATGTCATGGCGACCGTCAATAGCTGGAACGAGGCGGAAGTGATTTCACTTACTTATTGGTTGATGCTGTTGATTGTGGCCGTTCTGGCCTATGTCGCCTGGCGCAAATATCGCGGTGAATCTCCACCCGTGGCAACATGAAAAACGGCTAGAAGATTCTAGCCGTTTATTTTCCGTAGGTAAATCCTTCCCCCAACACGTCTTTGGCGTCGTGCACAACGACAAAGGCAAAAGGGTCATAATGGTTTACCGTATCTTTTAACTTGGGCAGTTCATTCGGGCCAACGACGACATAGAGAATTTCTTTTTCGTGGCCGGTGTACCCGCCTTTTCCTTTTAAAATGGTGACGCCGCGGTTCATTTTCTGGGTAATGGTCCGGGCAAGCTCTTGCGGGTGATTGGTGATAATGGTGGCCGCTTTGGAAGCGTTGAGCCCTTCCACCACGAAGTCAACCACACGGGCGCTGATAAAGACGGCGACCAAGGTATACATGGCCATATTCAACCCGATCAAAAAGACGGAGCTGGCAATGACGGCAAAGTCAAACAAGAACATCGTCCGGCCAATGCTCCAACCGAGATATTTTTGCACGATCCGAGCGATAATATCCACCCCACCGGTCGTGCCACCGATCCGAAAGATCAGTCCAAGCCCCACACCCACCAACACGCCCGTATATAGTGCGCATAAGAGGATATCTTTGGGAGGTGAGCCCCAAGCTGTGGCAATCGGAGTGGTCAGTTCCAGCATGAGGGAGGAGGCCCCGATCCCGATCAAGGTATAAACGAACGTTCGACGCCCGAATACGCGGTAGCCGAGGAACAAGAGTGGAATATTCAATAAAAGAATAATCAAGCCAGGTGACCAACCAAAGGCATAGTGGAGCAACAAACTGATGCCGGTGAAACCCCCTTCGGCCAAATGGCTGGGAATGGCAAAGAAGTTGATTCCCACAGAAAAGATGAAAGCCCCCAAAAAAATCAGAAAAACGTTTCTACCATGCGTAATCCCCGTTAACTTCATCGTAACCGCCTCTTCATTTATCATTTAATCCCGCTATATTATACATTTCCTATTTTGCCTCATCAATGATAGAAACATGAAGAAGAGCGTGAAAGCTTTAACATGATCTTTTCAAATGATTAATCAACCCGGAATCTAAGGAAATCAAGCCGAAAAAACCCTTTCTCGGATATTTTTCGCTTTCCGCTTGTTTCTTTAAGGAACCCTCGTTACTATAAATAAATAAGTAACAAGAAACGATTCGCTCCACATCTCACGTTAGGGGCTGGCAGGAGCGAAGGATTTATGAAATGATTAGAGTGATACCGGCAATCGATCGTCTTATGTTGGATGCCTTTTGACATTTGGTTTTCGCTAGTGATAAAACAAAGGAAGAGCCATTCATCTGTTGGCGCATGAAGCGAAGGAGAATGTGATGGAGGCAACTGGCAAAGGCTATGCACGTTGAACAGTCCGTCTGCGGCGAAGGGGCCAGTGAGCGGATGAGCAAAAGCTGACATTCTTTGCCGGTGGCGGTTGGAGGTTGATATGATGGCGGAGAAAACATTAAAAGAAATTCAGCAAGAAGTGCACGAGTATATTAGTCAGTTCAAAGAGGGGTATTTTCAGCCATTATCCATGCTGGCGCGGATGACAGAAGAAGTCGGGGAGTTGGCCCGTGAAGTGAACCATCACTATGGAGAGAAGCCGAAGAAGCCAGGTGAGAAAGAGAATACCCTTGAGAGCGAGTTGGGCGATATCATCTTTATCGTCACCTGTTTTGCCAATTCGCTCGATATCGATTTGCAAAAGGCGTTTGATGGAGTCATGCACAAATACCGCACCCGCGATGCCAATCGCTGGACGCGGATTGATCAGGAACAAAAGTAACGGAGATAGAGAGCAGAGGAGAATGACAGCATGAGTATTCGAATCATCGTTGCCGGAGCCAGCGGGCGCATGGGCCAAGAAGTAGTCAAAATGATAAAGCAACATGATCATTTGAAGCTGGTTGCCGGCGTTTCACGGACACACGCAGGACAAGATGTGGGTGAAGCGTTGGGATTGGCTCCATTGGGAGCGCCTTTTTATGCGACGGTACAGAAAGCGTTGGACGAGCAAAAAGCGGATGTGTTGGTTGATTTCACCACGCCTCATACGGTGAAAGAGCATATGGCGTTGGCCATTCGCCACGGTGTTCGACCGGTGGTGGGGACAAGTGGTTTATCGGAACCGGAGATCCAAGAGTTATCCGAATTATGTGCGGTGAGCGGAGTGGGGGCCATCATTGCGCCAAACTTTGCGCTCGGTGCCGTGCTGATGATGGTGTTTGCCCGTCAAGCGGCCAAATATCTGCCCCATGTGGAAATTGTGGAATATCATCATGACCAAAAATTGGACGCTCCCTCGGGCACGGCGATGAAAACAGCGGAGATGGTTGCTGAAACACGGACAGAGATGAGACAGGGGCATCCGGACGAGAAAGAATTGCTTCATGGGGCACGCGGGGGATTGACCCAAGGGTTTCGGGTGCACAGCGTGCGTTTGCCGGGGCTTATTGCCCATCAAGAAGTGCTGTTTGGCGGCGACGGGCAACTTTTGACGATCCGCCATGATTCATTTAACCGTGAATCGTTTATGCCGGGAGTCAAATTGGCGATTGAAAAGGTGATGGAGCAAGATCGGTTGATCTATGGTCTGGAAAATGTGATTGAATTCGCTTAAAGGAGACCGACGTTTTATGAAGGATGTGTTTCCGCGCTTCCCTTTGCTCAGCGGTGACACCCCGTTGACGCCGCTTGCCAATCTGGCGGCGGAGTTGGGGATCGCCAGCCTTTGGATCAAACGCGATGACGTGACAGAGCTGGCTTGTGGAGGCAACAAATTGCGCAAGTTGGAGTATTTATTGGGACAAGCGCGGAGCGAGGGCTGTGACGTGGTGATCACGGGAGGGAGTCCCCAATCCAATCACGCCCGTCTCACCGTGGCAGCAGCCAATAAAGCGGGCATGGAGACGTGGCTCTGTTTTGCTGGTGACCGCTTGGGCAAAGTGCAAGGGAATTTATTGTTGGACCAATTGCTGGGAGCCCAGTTGTTCGTCACTGGGGCGTACGGTTCAGATGGGTTGCTTGAGGTGATGCGAAAGAAAGCACTTGAAGCGAAGCGTCAGGGAAAGAAGCCGTATATCATTCCGGTGGGCGGCTCTACAGGAAGAGGGGACTATGGTTATGTTGTCGCTTGGCATGAGCTTGAGCGGCAGCGCCAACAATTGGGATTGCCCCCGTTTGATGAGATTTATGTGGCGGTGGGGACGGGGGGAACGTTGGCGGGCCTCGTCATCGGTCGAGGTCAGACCCAGACCCCTACGCGCCTGTGCGGCATCAGTGTCTGGCAAGGGAAAGAGCGAGCGGAACGTGATGTGAATCGTTTCATTCGACATATTTGCGAAGAGATCAACCTGACGATGGATGCCGACATAGAATCATCGTACGTTTTGTTTGATCAATATATCGGTCGCAAATACGGAACCCCTTCTCCGGCAGGGAATGAGGCGATCCGCCGTTTGGCGCGCTCTGAAGGGATTTTGGCTGATCCGATCTACACCGGGAAGGCATTCGCGGGGATGTTGGATCAATTGGCGAAGGTTGGCAACAAAGATAAACGGGTATTGTTTTGGCATACGGGTGGAACACCGGCCTTATTTACCCATGCTGCATCATTTGAACTGGTTTGACATCTTTTACTGAAGAGGGGTAAGCCAATGAATATCGCATTGATCGCACATGATGAGAAGAAAGAGCAAATGGTTCATTTTTCCATTGCTTATGAAGAGTTGCTGAAACCTCACCGACTGTATGCCACCGGAACAACCGGCAAACGGATCATGGAGGCGACCTCACTGGAGGTGCACCGGTTTTTATCAGGGCCGTTGGGCGGAGATCAACAAATCGGGGCTTTGGTGGCGGAAAACAGGATGGACTTGATCGTATTTTTCCGGGATCCGCTGATGGCACAACCCCATGAGCCAGATATTTTGGCTTTGCTAAGGTTGGCTGATGTCCATAATATCCCCGTGGCGACCAATCTGGCAGCGGCTGAAATCATGGTGCGGGCGATCAAAGAAGGCGAACTGGCGTGGCGTGAACTGGTGAATCCAAGCAGGTAAGGAAAGAAAAGAGGGGATAAAGTGAATGCCGTCGATTTATTGGCGTTTGGCGCGCATCCTGACGACGTGGAAATCGGAGCGGGCGGGATTTTGGCCAAACACGTGAAACAAGGATACCGTGTGGCGATTTGCAACCTGACCGAAGCGGAATTGTCGTCAAACGGAACAGTGGAGCGGCGGCGTGTCGAAGCGAGACGTGCCGCCGAAATCTTGGGTGTGGAGCAAATCATTGACTTGTCTTTTCCGGATCGGGGACTTGGAGAACGGGAACAAATCAATCGGATGGCGCAAGTGATCCGCCAATGTAAACCCCGCATCGTTTTGGCTCCGTATTTTGAAGACCGCCATCCCGATCATGTGGCATGCAGCCGCATGGCAAAAGAGGCGATTTTCGATGCGGGAATTCGCAAAAAGAAGACGCCTGGGGATGAAGAAGCGCATCGCGTAAGCCAGTTTTTTTATTACTTTATCAATGATGTCCATCAAGCCGATGTGGTCGTGGACATCTCGGATGTCTATGAACAAAAGGTGGAATCCATCTTAGCCTATCAGAGTCAGTTTAATCCGACCGAAGGGGAAGTAAGCACACCGCTGAACAGTCCTACTTACCTCGCCATGGTACGTGGGCGTGACCAATTGTGGGGTCACCAGATTGGCGCGCTGTATGGGGAAGCGTTGAAAAGCCCTGCTCCACTGAAAATGACGTCGCTGATACAGCCATAAGGATGGAAAAGTGGGAGGGTTTCTAATGCGCATTGGGATTACCTGTTATCCTTCACATGGAGGATCAGGTGTAGTGGCCACCGAACTGGGAAAGTTGCTGGCCGAAAAAGGACATGACATTCATTTTATCACATATGACATGCCGTTCCGCTTGGGCCGGTTTCATCAAAATATCCGTTATCACGGCGTGGAGGCGCACCGCTATGCTGTATTCAAATACCCGCCTTATGACTTGGCGTTGGCCAGCCGGATGGCGCAAGTGGCCAAGGAGTACCAGTTGGATCTTTTGCATGTCCACTATGCGGTGCCTCACGCGATTGCGGCCGTTCTGGCGAAGCAAATGGTGGGCGATCATCTGAAAGTGGTGACCACCCTGCATGGCACGGATATTACTGTGTTGGGGGAAGACCCCTCTTTGCGTGATGTGATCTGCTTTGGCATAAAGCATAGCGATGCGGTGACGGCGGTGTCGGATGATTTGGCCAGACAGACACGAGAGCTTTTTTGTGTAAACACTGACTGCGTGAACAAAGAAATCGAACGCATTTACAATTTTGTCGACTTGCGCGTCTATTATCCGCGGGGTGTCGAACATCTGCGGGAACAATACAGTGATACGGGCGAAAAGTTGTTGTTACATATATCCAATTTTCGGCCAGTCAAGCGTCCGCTCGATGTGATTGCCGTCTTCCATCGAATTGCCAGTGAGATACCCGCTCGGTTGCTCCTGGTTGGCGAAGGGCCGGAAATGCCCAAAGTGATCCAACAAGTGCAGGAGCTGGGGTTGGAAGAGAAAGTCGTCTTCCTGGGAAAACAGGATGAGGTTGCGCAATTGATCTCCTTGGCTGACTTGTTGCTCCTGCCATCCGAAAAAGAGAGCTTTGGCTTGGTGGCACTTGAAGCGATGGCGTGTGGCGTCCCCACCATTGCCTCAACTGCCGGTGGGATTCCCGAAGTGGTGACCCACGGCCAGACGGGGTTTTTAGCCCAAGTGGGAGCCATTGAAGAGATGGCCCAGTACGCGTTGATGCTGCTCAGGGACGAAACAATGTACCAAGCTTTTTCAGAAGCGGGCCTGGATCGGGTCAAACAGGAGTTCTGCGGCTTAAAGATCGCAGGGCAGTATGAAGCGTTATATCAGCGGTTACTGTCCCGTTAGACGGAGGAACAGAGATGGACGAGCGTAAGCGAGCGGCACTTCAGGTGATGGAACGGTTGGAGCAAGCGGGATTTGCGGCGTATCTCGTGGGCGGTTGCGTCAGGGATGAGTTATTGGGGCGCCAACCGCAAGATTACGATGTGGCCACAGAGGCGCATCCTTACAAGGTGCAAGAGATTTTTCCGCGAACGGTGCCAACGGGCTTGCAACATGGCACCGTTACCGTCGTGCAACAAGGGATACCAGTAGAAGTGACGACGTTTCGGGTGGAAGAGGGATATGAAGATCGAAGGCGCCCAAGCCAAGTTGCTTTTGTCTCTTCTTTGAAGCTCGATTTGGCTCGGCGTGATTTTACGGTCAATGCCATGGCGCGAGATCGGCACGGAAAATTGATCGATTACTTCTCCGGCGTCCAGGATCTGGAAGCCCAAGTCATTCGGACCGTGGGTGAACCCCTGGAGCGATTTCGGGAAGATGCGTTAAGGATGTTGCGGGCGGCGAGATTTGTCGCTCAATTTGGCTTTTCCCTCGATGACAAAGCAAAACGGGCGATAGAGCAGTTAAAACAGGAAAGCCGCTTCCTTTCCGTCGAACGGGTGGTATCGGAATTGGAAAAAATGTGGCGGATGCCAACCCCTTCTCCAGGGATGGGGATTTTATTCGAAACCGGGTTAATTGCGGCATTACCCCCTTTTTATCAATGGATCGACGAGAGCAAGCCTGCGGCGGATCGCTTGGAACGGTTTGACTGGGTGCAGGACCGGATTGTGCGCTGGAGTTATCTGTTGTCTTTATGCGGAACAGGGGAGGCGGTTTTAGAGTCACGATTAACCCAACTAAAACTGGCAAATCGGGACAAAGAGGCGATCATCGATTGTTTGAAACTGGGTTCGAAGTGGGAGCGGCAGGGGGAAGAAGAGTGGAAACGTTTATTGTATCGTTTCGGAATCCTTGCGCTAAAGCGTGCGGCCCAGTTGGCGGAGTTGCTTGGTCGAAGGCAGGTGGATGACCCTGATGAGGCGAAACTGGAAGAGTGGTGGCAGGCGATGCCGGTCAAACAAACGCAGGACTTGCCGATTACAGGCACTGAATTGATCCGGCATGTCGGTAAAAAAGCGGGGCCTTGGGTGGGCAAGACGTTGGCTTACCTCGCTGAGCAAGCGGCGTTACAGCATATTCCAAATGAAAGAGAAGCATTGCTAAAGGAAGGATGTCAGATTGGGGCAAAGTATTCGCAATGAGCTGATTCGAGTGTTAATCGCAAGCGACGCCACTTTTTTGTCAGGCGAAGAGATCAGCCGCAAAGTGGGGGTGAGCCGTGCGGCGATTTGGAAGCATATCGAAGAGTTGAGGCAGGAAGGGTACGAGATTGAAGCGCGCCCGCGCCATGGTTACAGGCTGGTGTATCGTCCCGACCGGGTGGCCCCGGAAGAGATCTATCCCCATTTGCAGACGGTTGCGTTTGGGCGTGAAATTCGTTATCTGGTGCAAACGGACTCCACACAGATTGTCGCGCACCAATGGGCCCGAGAAGGTGCCCCGGAAGGGGCGATCGTGATTGCCGAAGAGCAACATCAAGGTCGGGGCAGAATGGGACGCGTATGGCACTCTCCACCCCAGACGGGGATTTGGATGAGCGTCATTTTGCGGCCGCCCATCCCTTTAAGTCATGCGCCACACCTTACCCTGCTCGCTTCCGTTGCCGTGCGGCGAGCCTTGGCCAAGCTGACAGAGTTGCCGGTCAAGATCAAATGGCCCAATGATTTATTGATCAACGGCAAGAAAGTATGCGGAATCCTAACCGAATTGCGTGGGGAACAAGATCAAATCCACTATGTCATTGTGGGTATGGGCATCAACGTCAATGCTCAAGTCGCCGATTGGCCGGATTGGCTGAAAGAGGTGGGTACCTCTTTAAGGCATGAGCTGGGCCGCCCCATTCATCGTGCCTCCTTACTGGCGGAGATTTTGGCTGAATTGGAGCAAAGTTACCAAGGGTATCTTGAGCGCGGGTTTGCCCCCATTCGGGAAGAGTGGCAACAAATGGCGGGGATATTGGGCGAACAGATCACGGCTCGCACATCCCAAGGAAGTTACACGGGGATCGCGGAACAATTAAATGAACATGGTGCGCTGTTGTTGCGAACGGAACAAGGCGTGGTGCCCGTCTATTCGGCAGAGATTGAATGGCAGGGTGACTCATCTGGGGAAAACTAGGGAAAAAGCGTCAGCAGAAAGGGAGTGTCATGCCTTTCCGCTGACGCTTTTCTGTTGGGGATAATGGCTTCATGGACGAACACAGTGGAGCGGTTATGCAAGGGCTTTAACGTTAGAGATAAGATTATTATTTCTCACTTGACAACTAGGAATAATGTGAATTAAATTATAGTTACATGAATATTTTGGGGCTAACTCGAAAACGAGAGGCAAACTGATCTTTCAGTATGCCTCTTTCTTTTTATCTAAAGAGGAGTAAGACGCTTTTTTAGAATAACTGTTTATCAGCATTTGGGAGGTTTATGACATGAAAATAAAAGAGGACGACGATATCGACTAGATGAAAAGAGAGGAAAGGATGGTAAAAACTTGGGTAAGAGAATTTATATAAATGCGTTTGAGATGAATTGTGTTTGTCATCAGTCGCCCGGTCTGTGGACACATCCAGAAGATCAATCAGATCGTTACAAGGATCTCGATTATTGGGTTGAACTTGCCCAATTACTGGAGCATGGAAGATTTGACGGTCTCTTTCTAGCAGATGTGCTCGGCATTTATGATGTTTATCAAAACGATAAAAGTGCTTGCATTCGTCAGGCAGCGCAAGTACCAGTGAATGATCCGATCTTACTTATTTCAGCAATGGCTAAGGCAACGAAACATCTAGGATTTGGAGTAACATGCTCTACCACCTATGAGCATCCTTATACGTTTGCTAGAAGAATGTCAACGTTAGACCATCTAACCCAAGGTCGTATTGCATGGAATATCGTTACTTCTTATTTAGAAAGTGCTGCAAAGAACCTGGGTCTTGATGAACAACTCAGGCACAGTGAAAGATATGAAATCGCCGAGGAGTATATGGAGGTTTGTTATAAGCTCTGGGAAGGAAGCTGGGAAGACGATGCTGTTGTAAAAGATAGAGAGGGAAAGATCTTTACGGATCCAAACAAAGTGCACGAGATTAATCATAATGGAAAGTACTTTAGAGTACCTGGAATCCATCTTTGTGAGCCTTCGCCTCAAAGAACGCCGGTCCTTTATCAAGCTGGAGCATCAGCAAAAGGACGCGAATTTGCAGCAAAACATGCTGAATGTATATTTACAAGCTTCCCAAGTGTTGAAACGGCTGCTCAATATGTAAAAAAAATACGTGATCTGGTAAAAAAACAGGGACGTGATCCTAAAAGTATTTTAATTTTTAACCTCTTCACTCCAATTGTAGGAGCAACAGAAGAAGAAGCATGGGAAAAATATCAAAACCTTTCGAGACATATCAGCTATGAAGGAGCGCTTGCTTTACTTGGAGGTTGGACGGGAATTGATTTTTCACAATATGATCCAGATCAAGTTATCGAATATGTTGAAACGAATGCTGTTCAATCAGCCGTTGAAAAGTTCACAAAAGCCAATCCTAATAAACAGTGGACTGTACGTGAATTGGCGAAATTTGTCGGAATTGGAGGTGCGGGACCAGTAGAGGTAGGAACCCCTCAACAAATTGCAGATGCGCTAGAATACTGGATTGAAGTGACAGGGATAGATGGCTTTAACATTGCTTATGCTACTACACCAGGAACATTCAAAGATTTTGTGGAACTGGTGGTACCAGAACTGCAGAAGCGAGGCGTTCTGAAAAAAGAATATGATGAAGGAACCTATCGTGAAAAATTATTCGGTAAAGGAAAGGCTCGCTTGTTAGATGATCATCACGGATCAATTTATCGAAAACGACTGATTCAACCCTAATATAAACATTTTTAAAATGATATAAATTTGTAAGATATATGAATCACCTTAATATTTTAAGGCATTTGGACAAATCATGCATGCTGCAATTGATATAGGAATCGCACAAGTTGCGTTACAGGATGGCGCAAAGTTTGAACGAGAAAAGTCTACCCCCTAGCGGTTTGTCCCAAGCTGCAGATGATCCCTATCTTATCAAAAGATTGGGATAGTTAGGCATTAGTCTCAACGCAGCTGAAGCGTTCTTAAAAGAGGCGGCAGTTGCAATTGATATAGCCCGAGAAAATCTAGATGAAACTACAGCGGGTCAGGCGCCCGTCTCCGTGGATTCTGCCAAATATGTTGCAACTGAGGCTGTCATTGAGGTAACCTCTGCACTGTTTGAGTTAGCAGGCACCTCTTCTATGGATGAAAGATATAATCTGGATAGACATTGGAGAAATGGACGTATCCATACGCTATATGATCCTGCTCGTTGGAAACTTCATCGTGTGGGTAATTGGATTCTTAATGGTATTTTACCCGAAGATTTCTAGAGGGTACTGAAAATAATATATCTCTAATTCTCAATAGCAAGCGAAGGAGAAGAGAAAATGAAAGTGACAGTAGAAGATTCAAATATTTTTTTACAAAAAGCGTCTTTACTTGCTCAAGAGTTTGCCAAGGATGCTGTAGAACGTGACAAAGCAGGGGGAACACCAAAGATCCAACGGGACAAACTAAGAGAAAGTGGGTTATTAAAGCTCCTCATTCCCGAGCAATATGGGGGAGATGGACAACCGTGGTCCACGGTACTTCGCATCGTCCGGGAATTTGCAAAGGTAGATGCTTCATTAGGACATTTATTTGGTTATCATTTCTTGTGCCTTGCGAGAGTGTATTTGAAAGGTTCACTAGAGCAGAGAGAATATTTTTTTACGGAAACTGCAAAAAACAACTGGTTTTGGGGAAACTCGACCAATCCACTCCAGCGAACCTGCATAGGGAAACGGGATGGCGATCGGGTAATTGTGAATGGAAAAAAATCTTTTAGCTCTGGATCTCCCGATGCTGATCTTCTCTTGATTTCTTGGGTGGATGAGAATTCGGACGAATATTTTAATGGGGTTATTCCTCCTTCCCGGAATGGTGTAATCGTTCATGATGATTGGGACAGTATTGGACAGCGTCAAACGGGCAGTGGTACGGTTAGCTTTCAAAAGGTTATTGTTGAACAACATGAGATACTAGGAAATTCTAATTTGGCGCATTCGGTTTTTTCCACGATTAATCCAATATTATCACAGAGTATTTTAGCAAATATCTTTGTCGGAAGTGCAGAGGGGGCCATTGCCGAGGCGAAAGAGTATACAACAAAGTTTTCACGTCCATGGCTTGCCTCGGGTGTGGAAAAAGCGTCTCAGGATCCATCAACTCTACGCCAGTATGGTGAGTTTTGGGTCGAAATTGAATCAGCTGTTAGCCTCGTTGAGAAAGCTGCAGATAAAGTTGATCAAGTTTGGGAAAAGGAATACAACCTATCGGAAGAGGAGCGGGGAGAGTGCGCTGTTCTAGTCGCTGCGGCAAATGTTCTGGGCGGGAAAGTAGGTCTAGACATCAGTAACAGAATTTTCGAAGTGATGGGTGCGCGGTCTACCGCATCTAAATATGGATTTGATCGTTTCTGGCGTAATATCCGTACTCATACGCTTCATAATCCAGTTGAATATAAACTGCGTAATATTGGAAACTGGGTACTAAATAATGAATTCCCTAAACCGGGTTTTTATTCATAAGAGACACAGTAAAACATTTATCGCTTGATTATGAAAGGAAGAGGAAAAACTTTTACTATGTGAAGTTTGTATCCATTCTAGGGCGTGTCGGGCAAATCAGGTTGATCATTGGGAGAAGGCGGAAAACCCTTTTCCCGATGAGCGCCTCGTCATGCGTGAAGCGAATGGGAAAACGGTAATGGAGCCGCCGACATATTTATCAGACACGCACAGGTAGTGGAAGGACACCCCCAGCAAAACCAACATTAGAATCACTATTGAGAGTCTATGCTTAATTCATACAATGTACTTATGTGGTAGGCAGTTCTATATAGCTTGTTGCATTTTAAGCTCACTAACCCAGAATAAACCTAGGTAAAACAGCCTCTCTATAAATAAAACTATTGGAGTGAGTAAAAATGAAGAAAAAAATGATAGGAATTTTACTTGCCACTACTTTACTGGCGTTACTTGTGAGTTGCAGTAGCCAAGAAACTACACATGAAAATAAGGAAAAGACGATTATTGTTGGTGTAACGTCAGGACCGTTTGAGAAAATTGCCAACAAAGTAAAAGAAGTTGCAAAAAAGGAGGGAATTCATATTAAGGTTGTGCCATTTAATGATTATATTGTGCCGAACCAAGCTCTGGATAAAGGAAAAATTGATGTAAACGTATACCAAACGATTCAATTCTTAAATCAATATAATAAAGATCGTAAAACGAATATTGTTCCGATTGGAAAAGTGTATACCAGTTCTCAGGGGATTTATTCCAAAAAATATAAGAAAATTGAAGAGATTCCGGATGGAGCTACCTTAGGTATCCCAAACGATCCTATCAATCTGTGGAGGGGAATTCTTATTTATCAGGATGCGGGGCTCATTAAATTAAAACCCGGTTCAGAAAATAAGGCAACCTTGCAGGATATCAAAGAAAATCCAAAACACTTTAAATTGAAAGAGTTAGAAGCAGGAATGTTGGCACCTACACTGAACAGTCTTGATGCATCAATCATTCCGAGTAATTATGCTTTGCAGAACGGCTATAACCCCAAAAAGGATGCACTGTTTTTAGAGGACAATGAAAGGTTCGCAATTTATGTGGCAACAAACGAAAAAAATAAAGATAATCCGGATTATAAAAAGTTGGTTGAATTGTACTCTTCTGACGAAGTGAAGAAGTTTATCCAAGAAAATTACGAAGGAGTATATAAACCTGTTGAAGACCCTTTCCGAAATTAAAAGATTATTTTCTGTAATAGAAGAAATTCGAGATTTGACAAAAAAATTCCCCTTGGTGTGAAACGTGGTGTCCGAAGCTTACACTTATGAATCCTTGATCAGAACCAAGGGAGGACGCCAAATGAATGATACACAAAATCTGATTGCAGGTGTCGATATCGCAAAATATAGACATGTAACGTGCCGCCCAGGACGCTGGAAGATACGATCGGCAAAGCTTTGACCTTCGAAAAACACATTGCAGGGTTGTCAAACTTTATGAATTGGATGCAGCCTTTCTTGCACAAATACTATATTTCGCGAAGAAAATGTAGGAGTGAGGACTCAAGGGGAGGGTGGGGAAATGATCCAACTTACCAATATTCACAAAACATTCAAAGTAGGCAAGAGAGAAGTAGAGGCGTTAAAAGGCGTGACCATCCATGTAAAAAAGGGAGAAATTTTCGGGGTGATTGGTTCTAGCGGAGCAGGAAAAAGCACCCTACTCCGCATAGTTAATCTTCTTGAAAAGCCGATAAGTGGTACTGTTATTGTCAACGGGAAAAACCTTTTGCAATTAAATGAGAAACAGTTAAGAATCTCAAGAAAGAAGATCGGTATAATATTCCGACATTTCAATCTTCTTTCTTCCTATAATGTGTTTGACAACGTTGCAGAGATTCTTCGCATGACTCATGTACCTAAACAGGAAATAAAAAAGAAAGTCGAAGGGCTACTGAGACTTGTCGGATTGGCAGACAAAGCAGGGGAATATCCTTCACAATTATCAGGCGGACAGAAACAGCGGGTAGGGATTGCTCGCGCGTTAGCCATGGAGCCAGAAATTCTGTTATGCGATGAAGCAACCTCTGCACTTGATCCCCAGACTACGGAGTCCATTCTGGAGTTGCTACTTAATATTAATGAAAAATTGGGTTTAACGATCTTGCTCATAACGCATGAGATGGAGGTCATTAAAAAAATTTGTGACCGTGTGGCAGTTATGGAAAAAGGGGAAGTGATTGAACAAGGAAGTGTTCTTGATATTTTTAGTACACCAAAACATCCGACAACGAAAAATTTTATACGTACCGTTTTTGATGACGCCATTCCAAAGGACATGATAGAGAAAATAGCGGTATCTAGTCCTTGCTCGAAAATTCTACGAGTGTCCTTTCGCGGGGATGCTGCTCTTGATCCAGTCATCAGTACCCTTGCTACCCGGTACCGTGTTACGTCGAATGTGCTTTTTGGTTCCATTAACTATATTAAAGGGACCCCTCTGGGGATTTTATTCCTTCAAATATCCGGTGAAAGAGAAGGAGTAGCTCAGGCTATAACCTATCTTAAACAGGTAGTATACCATGTGGATATAAGATCAGAGTACGATGCTGAAGAGGTGGTTGCAAAATGACACAAAGGCTTTTTGAATTGACCCCGCTGTTCACGCAATCTTTATATGAAACGATTATGATGGTCATGATTTCGCTTATTATCTCTACCATCATCGGAATTCCGCTTGGTGTTATGTTAGTCATTACGCGACCGAATCATCTTGCGCCGAATAAATGGCTGTTTCTTATCCTAAATACGATCATTAATATTGTTCGTTCCCTTCCATTCATTATATTAATGGTAGCTATTATTCCTTTTACTGAATTCATTGTTGGCACGACGATCGGAATTGAGGGGGCTATTGTCCCGCTTATTGTTTACACTGCTCCGTACATTGCACGGCTCATGGAAACGGCACTGCTTGAGGTAGACCGCGGTGTCATTGAGGCATACTGGGCCATGGGCGCATCGCGGGCACAAATTGTCTTTCGGATTATGGTGCGGGAGGCAAGACCAGGTATTTTGCTATGCCTAACCATCTCCACCATTGGTTTGATCGGTGCCACGGCAATGGCAGGCGCGATTGGCGCAGGAGGATTGGGTGATCTTGCCTTACGCTACGGTTACCAGCAATGGGATTTACCCGTTATGATCGTCACGGTGATTATTTTGATTTGCCTGGTACAAATGATTCAATCCTTAGGTAACTGGGCGGCAAGGAAATTAAAGTAAAACGTATGAAAGTCGGAATGTTGAAATTTACTTGGAGGTGACTATGAAGTATAAAGCGAGAATATTATAGATAAGAAGAGAATGTCCCGAAAATTGGATTTTGGGACGCTTTTTTTTGACTACAAGAATTGATGAGTTACAGTGTACTCAAGGAGGTAATTAATCCGGTCCGTTAAGGCGATCGACGGGTTAAACCCTGATCTAAGCGCATACTGGTGATTTTACCGGATCTCAAGATAGGAGAAACCGGATTCCTTAGCCAGTTCCTTCTTGAGGTGTCCCAGGATCTCCCCGGCAAATTCGCTGTGCTACCTGATTCTTTCCCAATATGACAAAGGATGATAGCGCTTACCTTGTTTATGCGGTATTCTATCAATGTATTCATTTATGAAAGATTATTTTAACTATGAACAATTGTGTGGGTGATAAAGATGAAAGTGGCGCTGGGTGTGGATATAGGCGGCACGAAAACCGCGATCGGATTGGTGGACCAAGTGGGAAACATCCTGCATAAAGAGGTGATTCCCACCGAAATCGATTGGAAGCCGGAGCGGATGTGTGACAAGATCATGGAAACGATTCGCATGCTGATCGCCGAAGCTGAAGTGAACATCGATACCCTAGTGGGAATCGGGTTTGGCGTGCCGGGCCCGATTGACAGGGAGCGAGGAACCATCGTGTGTCCTCCCAATTTACCCACCTGGCATGGATTTCAGATGCGGTCTTATTTGGCAAAAAAGCTTTCGCTCTCCATTCTGATTGAGAATGATGCCAATGTGGCCACGCTTGCCGAGAAATGGTTGGGAGCGGGCAAGGAGAATGACAGTTTTGTCTACCTTACCATCAGCACGGGAGTGGGTGGAGGCTTCTATATCAATGGCGATGTCCTCTGGGGGAAATACGGCAACGCGGCAGAAGTTGGATTTATGGTGATGAATGCGGCGGGTGAGACGATTGAAGATCTGGCTTCAGGCACAGCGATAGTGAAACGGGCGTCCGCCTTGACTGGGGAAACGCTAACGACGGCGGAGGTGTTTCGCCGTTACCAGCAGGGCGATGCGGTGATGGTTCCCCTGGTTGAAGAGACATTTCGTCATCTTGGCATATTTTGCACCAACTTGATCGCTTTTGCCGAACCGGAGAAAATCATTATCGGCGGTGGGGTTTCCAATGTGGGGGAGCCGTTGTTTCAAGCTCTGCGCAACCATGTGCAACAACATGCGTGTACGCCGTTTGGGAAAAAGACGGAGATTGTGCCAGCCAGCTTACGTTCTGATACCGGTTTGATCGGCGCCGCGGCTTTGTTTTTGCTGGAACGATAAACCTTCCACCGCCTGAAATATGTTAAAAAGGAGACAAGAGGAGATGAAAACGCGGATACGAGGGGTATTGCTCGGTTTGGCTTGGGGAGATGTGCTCGGCTGTCCCGTGGAGGGATGGCGGAAGCGGGAAATCGCCGAAGTATACGGCGATTATAAGGAACTGCCGACAGCTTATCCATTGGAGAGGATTGATGAAAAAAACACCGCCGCTTGCGACCGCTCGGTTTGCACTCAGATGACACACAGCAAGCGTTGGCGCTCGCGCAGATCTGTTTGGCGGAGTCCGGTTGGGACAAAGATGCTTGGAAAAGCTTGCTTGTGCAAGGGATGCGGCAGGGCGTTTGGCGTGGGGTGGGACGTTTCTTCACGGATGCCTTGCACCGCATGCGCAAAGGGGCTCCCATTGAAAAAGCGGGCAGCCCATCAGCCGGCATGGGCGCGGCCATGCGTGTAGGGCCGCTGGGAGCTTTGTATTGTCAACCGGAACAGGTGGATCTCCTGTGGCAAGTGGCGCTGGAATCCAGTTTGGCTACCCATGCGGATGCGAGGGCGGCGGGTTTTGCGGCCGTGTTGGCCCAGGCGATCGCTTTGTTGTTGCAAGGGAAGGCAGCCAATGAGGTGCTCCTTGTTCTGCCTGAGCTCGCCCGGCAAGGCGAAGAGAGAGTGAACGAGATGTCGGGACAGGGCTGGCAGGTGGAGGAGGCTCATTCTTCCATTGTGCGTGAGGCGTTGGAACATGCCCACGCTTGGGTTCAGCTGCCGGTCGGCGAGATGAGGCAACGATTGTCCGATTGGGCGCGCCCCCATTTGAAAGAAGGCTTTACCCGGGCTCATCCCAATCAAGGGTTTGTCTTGCTTGGGGGTTTTCATGCCCTGCTCATGGCCTGCCGCGATGATTTGGAACCGATGGATGCTCTGCGTTCGATCATTAGGGAAGGCTTTGATACGGATACCGTGGCGGCGATCGCCGGTGCCGTGTTGGGTGCGCGGCATGGCGATGAATGGATTCCCGCCGAACAGTTTTATGATCGCAAGCGGCTGGAGTCTTATGCGGAAGCGATGACAAGCCATGTCTTGCCGGAGACACGCGATCAGTTTTTACAGCGGGAAACGGAGTTAACCCGGATAGAGAAAGCATTCCAGTTATGGAAGTAGGGGGGAACCGCTCCCCATTTTTGAGGAAGGGATGAGACAAGCATGGACCGTTTAGGGGATCGCATGAAAGAATATGAATTTCATTCGCGTCACACCTTGCCGAAACGGGTGCCGCTCATGATCCGCATTGATGGGAAATCATTTCACACATATACGCGTGAAATGAACAAACCATTTGATGAGCGTTTGCAACGGGCGTTGTGGGAGACAAGCGCATTTTTGGCCAGTCAAATCATCGGTTGTCGCTTGGCATATCAGCAGAGTGACGAAATCTCGCTTTTGCTGATAAACTATGAACAACCCGATTCCGAAGCGTGGTTCAATAACCAATTGCAAAAAATCGTGAGTGTCTCCGCCAGCATGGCCACTGCGAAATTCAATGCGCTGATGAGGGAGCATCGGCCCGAGCAACCGCTCGCGTTTTTTGTGCCAGGGCGTGGATTTTGCCTAAAGAGGAAGTGGCCAACTATTTCATCTGGCGGCAACAAGATGCCACTAAAAATAGCATTTCGATGGTGGCCAGGGCGCATTTTTCGCATAAAGAAGTGGATGGATTAAAATCGAATCAGTTGCAAGACAAATTAATGCTGGAAAAGAACTTGAATTGGAACGACTTGCCGGTATGGCAGAAGCGTGGGGTATGTGTGGTCAAGAAAACGGTGTCGCATGAGGTGATTCATCAAGGTCAATTGGTCCGGGTACAACGAAATTAGTGGATGGTTGATGAGAACATCCCCATCTTTACCCAAGACCGCGCCTATATAGAACAATATGTCTATCCGAATCGGGACGATCCGAAACGGGAAACTTAGACAAAATACCGCGACCAGTGTGTTGGTCGCGTTTTCTGTATCACAATCAATCGATTTCAATGTAATCCACTTTTTCCGTGTAAACGGCGTCTACGCTGAGAATATCCCTTTTAACAATGTAACGGATCATTTCTTCAGGAAATGCAATGGATTCGCCGCGATGATAGCGCAAAAAGAGTTCGGCCCATTCGACTCGATTTCGAAACCACTCTTTCACTTTTTTTTCACATAATTGATAGGTGGTTGGTTGTTCTTCAGTAGCGGTTCGTTCTACAAATTGCTCCGCAAACACAAAATCTGCCGCCTCGCTAAATCGGGTCAGATAGTATCCGCGGTTGTGCTTCAGCTCTGCAGTGATGGATTGTTCAATAAAATAACGGCGAGCACTGTCCGCATCGGTCGCCATGCAATACAACCCCTCCTGTCCAAGCAAAGATTGGGAATGACTAAACACCCTGTAGAGCTGTTTTTCAACCAACTCCATCGTGTTGACAACCTCCTCCATGTGAAGCTATCCCCCCTGATACCCATCTAGAGAAACGCGACATGCCCTGTCAAAGAAAAAAGCCCCCCTACTGAATCGAAGGGCTTGATCAATGGGTCCCATGACTTTGCCGTTCAAGCAGCCGTAAGATCGCAATTGTTGGAGTTTTTTAAAAATATTTAACGATAGATGTGTTTTTAAAACGTTTAGGCTGCTTATGTAGGACTGTGATGTTCATCGCTCACGCTTCAGGTGGCTCGCCCACTTGTAAGTTGCGGATCATGGTGGTCACCTCCTCTCGTTATATTGTTGTTTTTCAACAAATTAAGGGAATTCCCTTCTTTAATTCCGCTAAAATCGATAAATTATTTTAAATATATCCCTACTATCTCCTCCCAGTTTGCAGAGGGGTTTTATATAATTGGTTGGAAATCTCCCTGTTTCCATAAAATAACCAGCTTTTTGTTATTGGTGGTTCAATATTTGTTATTTTTATCATTAGAACACGAAAATTATATTTCAATAAGAATGGTGTTATATAGCGATGAATAGGGGCTGCCTGGAATTGGTGTGAAGTATTGAAAAATATTAAGATGGTCAAGGGTGAAGTCATTCGCATCTATGATAAAATGAATTTGGGAAGCGTTTGCGTCTGGTTCGGGGGGGGTTATTCGGCTAATAGATCGAACATTCTGAATGATAAGAGGCGGAAGAGTCCGCTTAGAGATCTCGAAAGGAGGCTGCGCATGTTTGCGGTGCTGGGTGGGATGGTGTTGGGACTCGGTTGTGGCTATCTCCTTTTCATCACTTATCGCTATCGACGGCAACTTTCAAACCATGTCGGGATGATGGTGGCGATGGGGGGTGCGACGATGGTGGGGCTGCTCTCGGGAACGATCTTGGGCACCCTGTTTGGGGGAGGGATGTTTTTGCCGACGGAGATCGCCATGGTCTTCAGTTTGTCGATGGGTTATCTATTGGGTAAGCCATTCAGTTTATTGGCGGCCATCGACGGAATCGTGGCCGGGATCATGGGAGGCATGATGGGGGTGATGTTGGGCGTGATGGTGCTAGAGGAGGCACCCGATCTCACCATTGGGTTGATGGCCACGCTTTTTGTTGCCGTTTCCTTGTTGCTGGGCCAATTAATGGGGCGAGAGGCGAAGAGGATGGGTGACGGGGGAATGGAGAGCTGGATCCTTTGGGGGTTCGCCATCCTCATGGTCACCGCGCTGGTCTGGAAACAGGCGGGTCTCTTATCGCAAGCGGAGACACCGCCAAATCATGCCCATCCACACCAACATTCCCAAGATCCGGCGCGCACGGTGTCTGCCGTACAGAAAACCGATCATCAAGTGGCCCAAATGCATGTCACGGCAACGGGATGGAGTCCGGACATGATCCAAGCGAAAGCGGGCATTCCCCTGCAGTTGCAAGTAACGGCGGAGTCGGAGTCGGCTTGTGGAAGGAGCCTCCTGATTGAGGAATTTCAGATTGAAAAGCCTGTGGTGAAAGGGACGACCACGGTTGAGTTCACTCCCGTCCACGAGGGGACGTATCCGGTGCGCTGCGGGACAAGGATGGGTTGGCTTTTGATAGAATGATTTTGGTTGTTTAAAGAAAATCATTGCATTGTGTTTTGATTTTGGTTAACCTAAAGCTGGGGATAAGGCGGCATCTAAAATCAGAGCTGCACTGAAACCCGATTTTTTACACTTTTGCTGTTTGGAACAAAATATGTGAAGAAGCCATTTTCTGCTTCGAGCCTTTGGGACGGAGACAGAGCAAGCGGTGAAAGATGCGTGCGCCCTTTTAGTCCCTTTGTGTGGCTGATCGTGGCGTTTTCTATTTCTCTGCCCCAAGGGCCCTACTAAAAGGAGGGTACCTTGTTGAGCACGGTAAAAAGACGAGTGACAACCCGAACATTGGTGAAGATGAAACAAGAACATGAACCGATCGCCATGATCACAGCTTATGATTATCCAGCGGCGAAGATGGCCGAGGCGGCCGGGGCGGATATGATTTTGGTTGGCGATTCGCTTGGCATGGTTGTGTTGGGGTATGATTCGACCATTCCCGTTACGCTGGAGGACATGTTGCATCATACCAAAGCGGTTACCCGTGGCGCCAAAAGAGCCATGGTAATTGCGGATTTGCCTTTTATGATGGCGCATTTGTCGCGTGATGAAGTCTTAAAAGCAGCCGCACGCCTCATGCAAGAGGGGGGCGCGTATGGTGTGAAGTTGGAAGGCGGTCGTGAGATTATAGAGAATGTCCGAGCGTTGACCCAAGCTGGGATTCCGGTGGTGGGGCATCTTGGTTTGACTCCGCAGTCGGTTAACCAATTGGGCGGTTACATGATCCAAGGCAAAGAGCTGGCCGCTGCCGAACGGCTGATCGAGGAGGCGCAAAGCTTGGAGGAAGCCGGCATCTGCGCCTTGGTGCTGGAATGCGTGCCGGAAGAGTTGGCCCGCCTGATCAGTGAGAAGCTGCATGTGCCGACGATTGGCATTGGTGCCGGGCGGTATTGCGATGGGCAAGTGTTGGTTTATCATGATGTGCTTGCGCTTTCCGGCGAATGGCATCCCTCTTTTGTCAAGGTGTACCGCAAAGCGGGCCAGATGATGACGGAGGGGATTGCAGAGTATGTGCAAGAAGTGAAAAATCGCCAGTTTCCACAAGCTGAACATGTGACGCATCTGGAGGATGAAACGGCGGGGCGATTGTATGGAGCAAAAGAAGGAGTAACAACCACATGAAAATCATCGAAACTGTCAAGGAACTGAGAAACGAGCTCAAACCGCACCGTCAAGGGACGATTGGTTTTGTCCCGACGATGGGATATTTGCATCAAGGGCATCTCAGCCTGGTGGAACGGGCCAAGCAAGAATGCGACACAGTGGTGATGTCCATTTTCGTCAATCCGTTGCAATTTGGCCCAAATGAAGATTTGGACCGATATCCGCGCGATTTGGAGCGGGATGCCGCACTTGCCGAGGCGGCAGGGGTGGATTATCTGTTCCATCCTTCTGTCAGTGAAATGTATCCGACCGAGATCCTCACCCAGGTTCATGTGGAGAAAGTGACTGAGCGCTTGTGCGGAGCTTCAAGGCCGGGGCATTTTGCGGGCGTGACGACGGTGGTGACGAAATTGTTCCATATCGTCGAGCCGCAGCGGGCCTATTTCGGCATGAAAGACGCCCAGCAAGTGGCCGTGATTGAGCAGATGGTGACGGATCTGCATTTTCCGGTGACCATTGTACCGTGTCCGACGGTCAGGGAAGCCGATGGGTTGGCGCTCAGTTCCCGCAACGTGTATCTTTCTCCGGAGGAAAGGGAACAAGCGTTGATCCTCAACCAATCCTTGCGGGAAGCCAAAGAAAAATGGGTGCAGGGGTGTTTCTCCCATGCCGATGAGATCACTGAATACGTGCGTAAGCGCATACAAACAAAACCGCTGGCCGATATCGACTATGTTGAAACATTGAGTTATCCCCGATTGGAGCCGCTCGGCGAACGCATGGGAGAACGCATGATCGTGGCTGTCGCCGTGCGGTTTGGAAAAACGCGGTTGATCGATAACGTACTGTTGGATGGAAGAGGGGAAGAGACATGTTCCGTACGATGATGAAGGCGAAAATCCACCGTGCGACGGTGACCGAAGCCAATTTGAACTATGTGGGCAGCATCACCATCGATGAGGAGATCCTGGAGAAAGTGGATATCTTGCCCAATGAAAAAGTGCAAATCGTGAATAACAACAATGGCGCCCGCTTTGAAACCTATGTGATTCCCGGTGCACGCGGGAGCAAGGTTATTTGTTTGAATGGGGCGGCGGCGCGTTTGGTGCAGCCGGGAGATCGTGTCATCATCATTTCCTATGCGCTGATGGAAGATCAAGCGGCCAAAAGGCATCAACCTGTGGTGGCCGTGCTCGATGAAGAAAACAACATAGTGGAAATGTTAGGTGAAGAAGTGCACGGCACGGTTATGGTATGACCCATTTCAGATTCCGCCCTCATGGAGCCATGAGGGCTTTTTTGTACATTGATTGGCCATCATCCGGGCATACTTCCCCCTAAACGACCGGACCGAAGAGGGGGGAAGAAGGATGTATCATCAGCAATGGCTGGAGTTGGTGCAACAAGCGTTGAGTGAGATAGAGACGCAATATGCCCAAAGTCCAGTGTCCGAAAAGCCCAAGTGGCGCAATCGCTTTCGTGAAATCAAAAAATCGTGTGACCAGATGTTGGAGAGCTGGGCTGTCATCGCGGAACAATTGGCGGAACTGATGGAGAAATATCCTGATTTAAACGAAGAGGAAAAAGAGATCGAAGAAGAAGTGTGGCTCCATGAATCGGCTGTGCGTTCCTTTCGGCAGGGGCAAGGTTATTATGGGTTGACAATGTTTAAGGAAGCGAAGCAATTGTTTGAGGAAGTGGTTGAGCATGAACCCGACTTCCTTTTGGGAAGGATATATTTGGGATTGAGCCAGTTTCATGAAGGGGAGCTACATGAAGCTGAGCGCCACTTCCAGTTGGTGACCAACACGGCTTCCCACGACTCGTTTGTAGGATTTGCCCATCATATGCTCGGTTGCATCGCCGTCAAGCGGGGAGATGACCGTAAAGCGATTAAGCAATTCTCCAAGGTGACGTCCTTGTTGCCCGATCATGAAGATGCGTGGTTTAACTTGGGGGCGTGCCATTTTCGGTTGGGAGAGTACCATGAAGCGGTCCCTTACTTCTACCATGCCCTCTCCGTCAATGAAGACGATTGGGAGGCCATGTATTATTTATCCCATTGTTACCGGCATTGCCAAGAGTGGAATAGCGTCTCTTTTTGGCGCTTGGCTTCGTACGAGAAGACCCATCATCCCCGGATTCTGGAATCCATCGCCCATGATTATGAGGAAATGGGGGATCACGAGCAGGCGCTGGAGTGGTACCAACGTTTACTGGCGTCCGATCCGAAGCGGACTGGCGCTTATCATGGGATGGCTTGGAATTTATGGGCCCTGAAGCGCACGGATGAAGCGATCATGTGGCTGAAAAAGGGATTGACCCTGTTTCGGGATGATCAACCCTTGTTATTTGCTTATGTATGGATGTCGATGGCCAGTGGCCAGATGAGGAAAGCGGTACATGCGCTGGACTTGTTGCCGCTTGAACAGGTCGAGCAGCCGATGTGGCTGGCCATGCGTTCACGCCTCTCTTCACAACAGGGCGATTACCAAGAAGCGAGCCGCTTGGCGGAACAATTGATGGAGCAAGAAATCCCCACGTTAAAGGCGATGGGCCATTATCAGAAAGGCCGCATCTTTCTTGAGCAGAAAAACGTGGATGAGGCGATACGCCATTTCAAGGAGGCGCGCCAATTGGCGAAAGACTGGAAAGATCCGCTGTTCTTCGAAGGGGTGTGCCATCTGATGAACGGATGTCCGGACCACACTCGTTCTTGCTGGAGTGAAATTGTCACGTAACCGGAGGCGGACGGAAGCGTCACAGGCCAGAAAAAAGCCACTTCAAGATGGGGGTGAAGTGGCTCAGGTTCATGATAAACATTAGAGGAGGGAGATTTTTGAAAGCGGAGTGACTGGGAGCTGTTTATCGAGCGAAGTGCCGAACGAAGGAGGAAAGCGGGCAACCCTGAGAACGACAGTGACTTTGCCCGCGCCTGAGTTCGGCGACGGAGCTTCTTCCCGATAAGGCGACCAAGGAACGAAGACTCAAAAATCGACTCCGGGGGTACTTAGCCAGCAAACTAAGCCACTTCATGATGGGGTTGAAGTGGCTTTTCCTTGTGGTTGAAAGTAGCGCAAATAAGAGTGCTCTTTGGTGGGACTCTTAAACAAGAGCCGACCATTCTGATCATAATGATATTCGTATTGGAGATAATGTTCCACAATCCAACGGCCAGCCGTGGAAGGGAGATCTTGCGCCGAAGCCGTGGTCGTTTCCACCAACTCCATCCCATACTCGATCCGCTCGCTCGGACCCTTCGGTGTCTTGGCCAGAGAAGGGACGGCTTCTTCAATGGCAATGCTCTCCTTACCGGCAATGAGCGCAAGAAACATCAGATTGATCCCCGCCAACGTGCCAATGGTGATCTGTTTCCAAGTTGGATGCTTCTCTTCCTTCAAATGTCTCACCTCCCCATTCATCACATGTATGTATATGTGGCAAACAGGGAGGTTAGTCCGATATACTAGAAGATGAGGGAAAGACACCAAGAAAGAGAGGGATCGCATTGGATTTGAATGAATTTTTCAAAAAGTACCACGAAGATCATCAACATCCGATCAACCGGTTGCTTCATGCCATCGGGATTCCGCTGATCATCTTTTCGCTCATCTGGTTTTTCGTTGATTGGAGTATCGCGCTCACCTGTTTCATACTCGGTTGGGTGTTCCAATTTGTCGGCCACTGGTTTGAGGGGAAGAAACCCTCGTTTTTCTCCAATCCGGCCTTTTTGCTGGTCGGTCCGGTTTATTTCTTGAAGAAGTTATTCGCGAAAAAGGAGAAGGGAAAGGATTGATTGTTCGGCCTTCGACCATGCATCCATGTTCAGACGAGGGTTATCTTTGAAGCGTGATGAATTCAAGGGAATGTCAGCAGGGGATTGGTGAATGTTCCTGTTCTCCCTTTACCCCGCATCCTGCTTGGTTTTACAGATTTTTGCTGGCTGAAAGCCCACAGTTTCAATCGTGGGATGAAAGACGGCGTTGCTCGGTGTTTGGAGAATATGCTTACCGGATTCCCATCACAGCGAACAAATCCATGATCGGACATATGTTGGGAGCGGTCGGCGGGGTGGGGATATAGTTGCCCGGGCAAGGCATCGCGGGAAATGAAAGAGAAAGAAAAAAGCCGATTTTTCCTTAATGCAGAAGAATCGGCTTTTTTTGATGGATAAAATCCTTTCATGAAATTGAAACGGAACGAATGGCAGCGATCCCTCGAGTGGATCGCCAAATCCGCTGACACGGAGTTTGAATGCACGATGCCTGCTTGCTTGATCGGGTGCAAAAACGCAAAATAGCCTAAAGACGGATCGAAAACAGCCTCACCAATTCCGCCTTGCCCTTGTCTGTCACATGTGCCGCCCGATGGCGCGGGTTTCTCTCAATCCACCCGTATTCAAACAGTTTCTCCAACAAGGCGTTCCCCAATGAACCCGCCAAATGGTAACGCCGTTCACTCCAGTCCAGGCACTTCCGGCAGAATATGCGCCTTTTTTTCTTTGCCGAAGGCAGATCAAAGCCGAGTTCGGTGAAGAATTGCTCCCCGTAACGGGTCAATGCGAAATCGCCATCGGCATCATGAATGGCTCCCATGCGCATCAACGAATCCGTGACGGAAACGCCGACATGTCCCGCCAGATGATCATAACAAGTTCGCGCAAAGCGGATCGCTTTCATTTCATCATGCTCCCTCAATGTCGCACGGGGCCGGGCGGGGCCATGACAAGCAACGATTCCAGGATTTGCGCCACCTGTGGATCGACGATTTTGTAATAACGGTGCCTGCCGTACTTTTCCCTGCTGACCCATCCCTGATCGGCCAGTTTGGCGAGATGAAAACTGGCTGTTTAAGGCTTGACGCCGGCATGGTTGGCCAACTCGCCCGCGAACAATTTGGCGAGAATGGCTGAACGGGAAGGGTCACTGATCAGGGCGGCGATTTGGGACATTGGATTCTTTTTTTGCGACACTCTGATCAAACAAAGGCTGCATCTGAACCCGAAGAAGGCTTTGGGGCAACTGCATAAGTTGCCGGATGAGTATCAGGGGCCGGCCTTAACCTATTTGAAGGGGATGTGTTATTACAAACTGAGGCAGTATGACCAAGCGGTTGAATTTTTTGAGCAGACGATCCGTGACCTCGACAAGATGCCGGATTTGGAAAAAACCAATTTAAGGGCGAGTTGTCTGCATCATCTCGGCCAAGCCCTGCTATTAATGGCGGAAACGTTACTTGCTGACTCCCACTATGAGGAAGCGCTTTCCCATTATTTAGAGGTGCACAAACTTAATGTCGAGGATAAAGAAATTCAAAGTAAGGCATTAAAAGGATTGGCCTATACTTATTTATTGATGGATGATGAGGATAACTACCGTGTTTACTCGAAATTGTACTTCAAATCATTCGGGGTGTAACATCTGGGAGGGGAAACTATGCGCGAAGTGTTCCTGCATAACAGAGGAAACGACGATCCTGAGCCAAGAGAATAAACCCATACGGTCTGTGGACAAATGGACAAGCCATGTCTGACTCGAGATGCAGTAAGACATGGCTTGCCTCATGACATGCAGTCGTTTTTCAATTGTTCTGAAAATCAGACGGATGGACGGCTAAGCGTCCAGCCTCCGGCCGTGCATCTCTTCCCATACGGCCCAGTCGATCACTTGGTTCCCCGACTCGGGGCGCGGGGCATCCGGCAACAACCCTTCGATCATCGTCTTCCCTTCTTTCTCATCGAAGTCGCTCCCCGTTCACCGTCGGCGGGAACAGGAAAGGGGTGTGGCTCATTCCGCCCGGGCGCAGTCCTCAAATTGACCTTTGTGCGTGCCATCGCAGAAGGGTTTGTTGCTGGACAAGCCGCAACGGCACAGGGAAATGACCTTTTTGTGGGTGAACGCGTTGCCCTCGGCATCAACGAGTTCAACTTCACCTTTGACAACCAGCGGCCCATTGTCCAACACTTGAATTTTGGTTTTATCCATGGCTTGTTTCCCCCTTGTGAAAGAAAAACATTGTTTTCATATGCACCATTCTCTTTTTTCTTCGATATTCCTGTTTGATCATGGAACGAAAAAAACGCTTGTTACCCGGCTTTTTTCATGTTTCGTTTGTCGATTCGCTACAGGGGAGGTCATGGCGGGGTGTTTTTTTGTGGTATCATGGAGAAAAGATCAGTGATAGACCAGATGATTTGCTTGTGCAACGGTAGGAGGAGAAACATGATTCGCAAAAAGTTAATCTTGTCCATGGGGACAGTCATGATCGTTGGCGGCTTGGCCGGTTGCGGTGCGCAGGAAGAGGCGCAACCCCACCATCCCGCCGATCATGCCAATGAACAGCAGATGATGGGCGATGCCCGCGAAACGACGGCGGGAGTGAAAACGTTGCCGTCGTTTGTGAACGGGCTGGACCCCAAGGTGGCCCAAATCTACCAAATCGCCGCGCTGAACGCGGATGTGCTGAAATGGATTCCATGCTATTGCGGATGCGGGGAAAGCGCCGGTCATGAGAGCAACCTGGATTGCTTTATCCATGAGATCAAACAAGACGGGCAGATCGTCTGGGACTCGCATGGGACGAAATGCGGCACCTGCATGGACATTGCGGTGGAGTCAGCCAAGTTGAAACAAGAGGGGAAATCGGTGAAAGAGATCCGGCAATACATTGATCAAAAGTACAGGGATGGATACGCCAAACCGACACCGACCCCCATGCCTTCGTAAAAAACAAGCTACCCCGACCAAGGGTAGCTTTTGTTGTTCCAAGGGTAATCGTTTGGGAAGGTGTCACTTATTTATTCGTAAACTTTCCTCTATTTGTGTCCTTGGTGCATGAGAAAAAAGCGAAGTTGGATTCGAATGAACGTTGTGGGGGAGAGCGATCGTGGTCTCTTTACTCTTATACTGTTCTGATATAATATAATTCATGCTATATTCTATATAATGAGGTGCAAGAATGAATGAATACGATTTCTGTAGATATGGAACAGGGCAGGGTTTGGAGCGAATGTCTTGAACAATTCCGCCGTGAAATTCGAAATTTATCGTCTTACATGACAGAAGAGGAAACAGCAAAGCGATTATATTCAAGGCCTTTTTTCAGAAAAGTCCCGACCATTGACCTCGAACTCAACGCATCCATGCAGGTTGAAGAACAATTAAGACGAGGAAAGTTAGACAAAGATAAACTGATTGAACTGAACAAAAAAATTGGCGAATTCCAAATAAACTACGGGCACATCGCTGCGATTGCCGTCACGATTTCCGCCCTCATCAGCGGCCTTAACGATTTGGTGGAACTTGTTCAAAAACTCAATTAGTTTTACATAAACTCGCTATTATTAAAAGCCCACTTCCGATAAGAGAAGTGGGCTTTGTCATATCGTTTACAGAGCCGAGGGTGCTTGGGCCAGAAAAGTCCCGATGCGGGCAGCGGCTTCGCGTAGGCGTGCTTCGGGTTGGACCAGCGAGATCCGCACATAGCCTTCCCCGTTTTCCCCAAAAGCTTGCCCGGGTGTAAGGACGACACCCGCCTCCTCCAGTAAGCGAAACGCAAATTCCCGCGACGGTCGGTTGCCTGGCGTTTGGGCCCAGACAAACATGGTGGCGGGCGGGGACGTGACGCGCCAACCGGACGCATGGAGCTCGGCGACGAGGGCATCCCGCCGCTTAAGATAAGTGAGATTCATCTCCCTGATATATGCTTCACCCTCAGTCAAGGCTACTTCGGCAGCTTTTTGAATGGGCTGGAAAATCCCATAGTGCGTATTGGAATGGACCGTCGCCAAGATCCGGATCACTTGCGGATGACCCACCATATAAGCGATGCGGCACCCGGCCATGCTGAATGTCTTGGACAAGGAGTTAAACTCCACTCCCACTTCTTTCGCTCCCGGAACCGACAGGAAGCTGGGGGAATGATGATTGTCAAAGGTCAACTCCGAATAGGCATAATCATGAACGACCAGAATGTGATGCTTTTTGGCGAATCGCACCACTTCTTTAAAGAAATCGAGGGTGGCAACTGCGGTGACGGGATTGGCGGGATAATTGAGAAACATCAGCTTGGCCCGTTCGGCAATCTCGGATGGAATCAAGTCCAACCGCGGGAAATAGCCATTTTCTTCACAAAGCGGCATGGGAACGAGCTGACCGCCGGCCAAACGAATGCCTGCTTCATAGGCGGGGTAACCGGGGTCCGGAGCGAGCACCACATCGCCCGGGTTGATCAGGGCCGCGGGCAAATGGGTCAATCCTTCTTGGGAACCGATCAACTGCAACACTTCGGTTTCCGGTTGCAAAGAGACACCGTAACGCCGCTCATACAGGGAGGCCACCGCATGATGAAAGCTGGGGAGGGCTCCCAACGTATAGCCATACGCATCATCTTGCTTCGCATAATGGATGAGGGCCTCCTTGATGAAATCGGGTGGGGGCAGATCGGGGCTGCCGACGCTCAAGTCGATCAGATCCTTCCCCAGGACAGCCAGACGGCGTTTCGTTTGGGTCAGTTCATTGAAGATGCCTAGTTTTAATGATTGAATGTGCTGGGATGCGGTAACATTCATACTTATTCCTCCATTGTGAAAAAGATGGGTGAGACGGGATACGGCATGGTTCTACATTAATCCGCATTGGCGAAGTGCGGGGTTGTCAAAGCCAAAGCAACCCGGGCTTCATCGTGTCGCTTTGGCTTGGGATGATGGTTAATGCCGTTGGTTGGTCGTAACCGCTGAGGAATGGTGCCGTTGAATTCGCAATAACCGCCCCAATAGAAACATCGCGCCAAAGGCCAACCCGGAGATCAAGCCGATCCAGTAGCCGAATGCGCCCAAAGCCATGAATTTTGCCAGCGCATACCCGATCGGCAAGCCCAGGACCCAGTATGAGATGAGAGCCACCAAAAAGGTGGCGTTGACATCTTTGTAACCGCGCAACGCCCCTTGGATGGGAGCGGCAATCGCATCGGACAGCTGAAAGAAAATGGCGTAGAGCAAAAATTGCTTGGTCAATTCGAATACGGTGGGGTCGGTGGTGTACAAGCCGGCCACTTGCTCTTTGAAGACGAGCAGCCCGACCGCGCAAACGATCGCCATCATGACGGCTATGCCGATACCCAAGAAGCTGTATTGACGGGCATCTTTTCCCCTTCTGGCCCCGATTTCAAAACCGACGGCAATCGTCAGGGCCATGGCGATGCTCAAGGGCACCATATAGAGAAAAGAGGCGAAGTTTAACGCCGCTTGGTGGGCCGCGATGGTGGCTGTGTCATATTCACTCATGAGCAGGGTGACGGCGGCAAAAATGCTGGTCTCAAAGAATATTGAGAAGCCGATCGGCACCCCTATTTTCAATTGTTCTTTCCATGCGGATAGGGCGATGCCAAACCATCGCCCAAATACGCGGTACTCAGCAAAGGGCATGACCCGGGTGATCACCAAAAAGCTGATAAAGGCAATGCACCAATAGGTGATGGCCGTCGCATATCCTGCTCCCACCCCGCCCAAGCGGGGAAAGCCGAATTTGCCAAAGATGAGCAAATAATTTAATCCGACGTTGATGGGCAGGGAGAGGAGCGTGATAACCATCGTGATCCGTGTCTGACCCAACGCATCCATGAAACAGCGCAGAACCGTATAGACAAACAGCGGCACAATGCCAAAGGTCAGCGCAATCAGATAGTCGTGCGCGATGGTGCGGACTTGCGCATCCAGGTTCATTCCGTCCAAGACGGGATCAAGCAAAAGGGCTCCACCCAGAATGACGGTGACGGCGATCGCCAAAGCCAAGTAAACGCCTTGGATTACCTTAAACGGCACTTGCTCTTTTCGCTCTGCCCCGATCAACTGGGCCACGATGGGGGTCAAGGAAAGCAGAATCCCGCTTAACCCGGTGAAAATCGGGCTCCAAAGGCTGGACCCGATCGCCACGCCGGCCAAATCATTGGGGCCGGCATGGCCGGACATGACCGTATCAAAGAAATTCATCCCAAACAGAGCCAGTTGCGTGACAAGGATGGGCACTAAAATGATGAGAAACTGGCGTATTTTTTGTTTCAGTGAATGAGTTTGTTTCATTGTTTTCATCTCTCTTATTTTGAAAAATTCACCTTTTGTTGACAAAGGACGGTTGGGCATGGGACTCAGATCCGCCGCCAATGGACCACCTCAATCCAAGCTAGCAGATATGGAGTGGCGATTCAATCCTTTTTTTGAGAATATATCTTGCGGATGGCAGCGATAGGCACTGAGAAACAAAAAATGGCATGCCATGGGGCATGCCAAGAGGGAGGAATGGGCATTTAAATCATCTGTTTCTTGTCCGTTGAGGTTCCGTTGAAGCGAATGGGAAAACGGTTTTGGAGCCGCCGATATATTTATCAGACACGCCCTAGTGCAGTGATAAATCGGGTGGGGTAATATACGATTCCGTCGGAAAAAACGCGGCAAGGAAATAACCTTAGCATGAATCAGGGCATCAGAACGTAAATTGCGCCATTATTCAACATCATTGAGCAATTGCTTGATATCGTTCTCTATTTTTTCCGGGGCTGTGGTTGGCGCATAGCGTTTCACTATTTTTCCATGACGGTCAATGAGAAATTTGGTAAAGTTCCATTTGATCTCCTTGTTCAAAAAACCCGGGGCATTGTCGGTTAAATATCGGAACAGTGGATGCGCATTTGGCCCGTTCACCTCTATCTTTGAGAACAAAGGGAAAGTCACACCGAAATTCAGTTCGCAAAAACTTTGAATCTCTTCATCCGTACCCGGCTCTTGATTGTTGAATTGGTTGCATGGCACTTCAAACCCAAACTCCTTATGGCGGTCGTATAAAGCTTGCAAACCTTTATACTGCGGAGTGAATCCGCATCGGCTGGCTGTGTTGACGATCAACAACACTTTGCCTTTGTAATCGGCCAATGATTTTTGTTCCCCTCTGGTTGTTGTCACGGAAAATGTGTAAATACTCATGGTTGTCTCCTTCCTTCTATTGATTTATCTATATTAAATTGTACTAAATTAAATTTATCTCTATCCGTTTGGTTTGTCAAGGTTGGCAGAAGGTTGTTTCAATTCGAATTAAAATGGTTGTGTAATTGCGAAAAAATAAATATAATAGGATTCAAGCTTTCAATAATCTCATATTGTGGGAACAGGTTCCTTGCGTTGGGCAAGGATGAAAAGGGAAGTTCGGTGCAAATCCGACACGGTCCCGCCACTGTGATAGGGGAGTTGGTTGCCATGGAAGCCACTGGTGCGATGCCGGGAAGGCCGGCAACTGATGCGGATCCTTAAGTCAGGAGACCTGCCTGTTCTGGCAACACTGCTTGACCTACGGAAGATAGGGAGGTGTTAGAACATGGCTGCTTTCACAGGAGGAGTTCTCTTTGGTGAACCTTAGCTAGGCATTTCTAACCTTCGCATGTTAGAAATGCCTATTTTTATTATGAACATCCAGAGGAGGCCAAAGGGATGAAGAGCAGCAACTTGGGATATCCGCGCATCGGCGTCAATCGGGAATGGAAAAAAGCCCTTGAAGCGTATTGGGCGGGTAAGTTGGAAGAAGAAGCGTTTTTGTCTCAGATGGAAGCGTTGCGACTTGAGCATATACGAAAACAAAAAGAGAAAGGGATCGAGCTGATCCCCGTCGGCGACTTCACCTATTATGATCATGTGCTGGATATGGCGGTGATGTTTGGCCTCGTGCCTGAGCGCTTCGGTTATGAAGGGGGAAAGGTGTCACTGGCGCAGTATTTCGCCATGGCAAGGGGAAGCGATTCTGCCGTCGCTTGTGAGATGACGAAGTGGTTTAACACCAATTATCATTATATTGTGCCGGAGTGGAATGAAGATCGGCTCGCCCTGACCGAGAACCGACCGTTGGCGCATTATCTTGAAGCGCGGGAAAAGTGCGGTGTCAAAGGCAAGCTGGTTATGGTTGGACCTTATACCTTCGCCAAGTTGTGCAAAGGGATCGATGAAGCGCAGTTAGCCCGCGTCTGGGACAAATTGCTTCCCTTGTATGAACAAGTGCTGCGGGAGTTGGAAGCGGCGGGGGTGGAGTGGGTCCAATTGGATGAACCCATTCTCGTCACTTCCCTTGACCAGGAAGAGATGAACGCCGTCGCCGCCATTTACCGCCGTTTGCATCAAGCCGCGCCACAGCTGTCGATCATGTTGCAAACATATTTCGATTCCGTTACCCATTATGAAGCCTTGCTGCAACTCCCCGTGCAAGGGATTGGATTGGACTTCGTTCATGGGGAGCGAGTGCATCTGCAGGCCTTGGCGACGGCGGGGTTCCCGGCGGATAAAGTGTTGGGTGTCGGGATCGTTGATGGGCGGAGCGTGTGGCGCGCATCGTTGCGGGAAAAACGGCAAGTGCTGGAACAAGTGTTGACGGTGGTGCCGCCGGAGCGCATTTGGCTTCAGCCCGCTTGCAGCTTATTGCATGTGCCCGTGACGACAAGCAAGGAAGAGAAGTTGCCGCCGGAGTTGAAAGCGGCTCTGGCCTTTGCGGACGAGAAATTGGATGAAGTGGTGTGGCTCACGACCAGCTTTAACGAAGGGGCCGAAACGGTGGCGGATGTGTTTGCCGAGAATGAAGCGCGTTTGCGAGGATTGGGCAAGTTGCGCGATCGTCTCCCTTCCGCCGGATCGGTGCCTGCGGCTGGGACGGCGCAACCTCCGCGTTCGCCCTTTGCCATACGCCAAGCGGCGCAACGGGAAGAGCTTGACCTGCCGCTCCTGCCCACGACGACGATTGGCAGCTTCCCCCAGACGCGGGAAGTGCGGCAAGCGCGGCAACGCTGGAGAAAAGGCGAGTGGACGGATTCCCAGTTTGAGCAGTTCATCCAAGCGGAAATCAAGCAGTGGATCGAATGGCAAGAAGAGCTGGGACTCGATGTGCTGGTGCATGGCGAATTTGAGCGGACCGATATGGTGGAATACTTTGGGGAGAAATTGGCCGGGTTCGCCTTTACCCGCAATGGATGGGTGCAATCGTACGGTTCGCGTTGCGTCAAGCCGCCGATTATCTATGGGGATGTTTCCTTTGTGGAGCCGATGACGGTCAAGGAAACCGAGTATGCACAGTCGTTGACGGCCAAACCGGTAAAAGGTATGTTGACCGGACCGGTCACCATTCTCCATTGGTCCTTTGTGCGGGATGACCTTCCGCAGCAAGAGGTGGCGGCTCAACTGGCCAGAGCGCTTCGGCAAGAGGTGGCGGCGTTGGAAGAGCGGGGAATTCGCATCATCCAAGTGGACGAACCCGCCTTGTTTGAGGGCTTGCCGCTAAAACGTGAAGAATGGCAGGCGTATTTCAACTGGGCCGTTCAGGCGTTTCGTCTCACGACGTCGGTTGTTGCCGATGCGACGCAGATTCACACCCATATGTGCTATTGTGAATTCCATCATCACATCGACGTGATCAGCCAGCTGGATGCGGATGTGATTTCGTTGGAGACTTCGCGAAGCCATGGTGAGTTAATCCATGCCTTCACCGAGGAATCTTATGACAAAGGGATCGGATTGGGGGTCTATGACATTCACAGCCCACGGGTACCGGCAGTGGAAGAGATGGCGGATATCATCCGCAAAGGGCTGTCTGTCATTCAACCTGAGTTATTCTGGGTGAATCCCGATTGCGGCTTGAAAACGAGAGGAACGGAAGAAACGCTGGCCGCACTGAAACACATGGTGCAAGCGGCTGAACAGGCGCGGGCGGAACCTGGGGAATAAAGGTTTGCGCAAAGAACCACGGCGAAACGGGCTGTGGTTCTTTGTTTTGGACAGAGTGCATGGCAAAAGCGAAGGCCCGTCCCATTGATGCGCGTCGCATGATGGTTCGGGCCACTCAATTTTTATTTGACCGCTCCCGCTGACATGCCTTCAATAAAGTATTTTTGCAAAAAGAGATAAAGAATCGTGACCGGCAACATGCCCAGCAAGGAACCGGCGGCCACCCAGCCGATGTTGTTGTTGAACATGGAGAAGAATGTTGACAGTGCCACGGTAATCGTCGCCATCTCGCTGTTTTGCAGGAAGAATACCGAGAATTGGTAGTCATTCCAGATTGTCACCCCGGTCAAAATGATGACCGTCACCGTAACCGGTTGCAACAAGGGCAAAATGATTCGGAAGAAAAGCCCGATTCTAGAGGCGCCGTCAATCATCGCCGCCTCGTCCAATTCGCGCGGGATGGTATTGATAAATCCGGTGTAAAGAAAGATGGTTATCGGCAAGTTAAACGTGACATGCAGGGCGATGATCGCCCAGTATGAATTCAATCCGCCCAACTCGACGATAAATTGGTATAACGGAACAAGAATCGTTAACGGCGGCACAATCAGGGCTGAGATAAACAACACGTACATGAATTTGTTTAATTTTGTTTGAAATCTGGCCAGCGGATAAGAAGCGAGCGCCCCGATGACCAGCACAAGCGACAAGGCAATGACAGTAATCAAGAAATTGTTGACAAACGCCGTCCCAAGATTGGCATTTTCCCAAGCATTTTTGAAATTGTCGAGATACAAATAATCAGGAAACACCCATTTTGAACTGAGGTCACTGTCCTTCTTAAACGAGGTGCTGGCCAGCAAATACAGTGGGACGATGTGGAAGACGCTGATGAACACCGCCGCCGCCAGCAGCCACTTTTTTTGTTTTTTTCCATTCATCGCACGATCTCCTTTCTTCTTAAATAGAGGAGAGAGACCAAACTGATGACGCTGATGAGCACAAACATCAGGTTGCCCAAGGAAGCGGCATATCCCGCGTCCTGGCGGGCAAAGTACATCTGGTACATCATCGTTGACAGCGATTGTGACGCATAACCCGGGCCCCCGTTGGTCATCGCCACAATCACATCAAACAGTTTCATGCCACCGATCACATTTAAGACGATATTAATCGTGATGGAAGGGGCGAGCATCGGCAGGGTGATGTGCCAGAAACGGCCCCACTGCGAAGCGCCGTCCAGATCGGCCGCTTCATAGTAATCTTTGGGAATCGATTGCAGGCCCGCCAGATAGATGAACATCGCAATCCCCAAGTACTGGTAAGTGTTGACAAAGGTAATGATCCACACGTTTTTTTCCGGATCAGCCAATAGATTAATCGGTTCATCACGGAACGGCAGGATGATGTCATTAAGCGCACCGCCATGAAGTTGGAAAATGAAATACCAAATATACCCCATAATGAGCGGGCTGATAACAACCGGCAAATAAACGATCGTTCGGGTCAGTCCCCTTATTTTAATGCTCCGGTTTAACAAGAGTGCGTACAAGAGTCCAATCAGGTTCTGAAAAAACGTGCTTCCGAGTCCGTAGATGAACGTATTTTTGACGACCGTGCCGATGTTCGGGTCATCGAACATTCTTTTGTAATTATCCAGGCCGACCCAGATGGAGGCTTGTGAATAGCCGTCCCAGTTTGTAAATGAGATCATGATCCCTTTTAAAAACGGATAAAAAATAAATACGCAAAACAGCAATAATGCCGGTACGTACATGAAATTGATCCAGAAGGTCGATGTTAATGTTCTCCTTTTTTTGAGCGGTTTTGCCATTGGCGCATCTGGCATGATGGCCGTGTTCACGTTCCTGGCAGCCCCATTTTGCATGTCTTACCCTCCTTGGCTTGGATGGTAAAGGGGGTTGGTTTCTCCCCCCTTTTGGAAAAAACAGCTTATTTTTTTGTTGGCTGGTCAACCGGTTGACTTCTTCCTTCATTTTTGCGGAGAATTGGTCCGGTGTAATGTTTCCGGCAATCAGCTCTTGGCCAAGTGTGCACATGACATCCCACATGCCGTTTGGAAGATACACCCGGTCAAAGTATGGAAAGACCCTTGTATCTTGATATTGATCATAATACTCAGCAAATTCCCCGCCGGCTTTCACCTGTTTGAATGGAGCGGGTGCGAGGGTGGAATCTGACAGTTTTTTGATGTTCTCTTCTTTCGACACGAACTCAAGAAATTGTTTCGCTTCTTTCATATGCTTTGTGTCTTTCCAAATGCCCAATGTGTTTCGTTCTCCTCCGACAAAGGTGGGTTCATCCCCTTTTTTGATGGAGGGAATCGGGAAAACGCCGATTTTGGCATGGGGATTGATTTTCTTCACATCCGCCACGGATGCCGGCGCATGAAAAGCAAAGGCCAATTTGTTTTCAGCGAATAATCTTGCTTCATCTGCGTATTTGGCCGTCAACATGTCTTTGTTGATGAAGCCTTTGTCATACATGTTCTTGAAATGATTGGGGAGGAATGTCCAGTTGGACCAATCAAATCGGTTATTCAGCAAGGCATCGGCGTGATTTTCCTTCGGACTGATTAATAAGGGTGTCGCAAAGTAATCAAAGTACTGGCCGATCGTCCAAGAATCGAGGGCGGCGAAATAAAAAGGCGTCACTTCGCCTTTGCTTTCAGTTTTGATTTTTTCCGCTGCAGCCATCAATTGATCATACGTTTTGGGAATCCTAATATGGTATTTCTCCAAGATTTCGATGTTGTAGAGGACCCCCTCTTTCGCTTCATTAAGGGGCATGACATAGACTTTTCCCTCTTTATCGGTAATCACCGGTTTGATCGAGTCAGACAGATTGGCAACCCACTTTTCCCCTCGTAAATCCGCCAAAAAGTCACCATAACGCTTGATGGCCCAGCCGTGCGTATCGAACAAATCAGGAAGCTCATTCGAAGCCATTTTCATTTTTAAAATATTTTCATAGTTCGACCCGGGAAATTGCAGATCGATATCAATATTCGGATGTTGCTTTTCAAAATCGTTAACCACATCCTGAAAAACGATTTTCATTCCTTGGTCTGACGTACTTGACATGACCGTCAGTTTGACTTTCCCGCCTGACGTCGAATCACTTGATCCGCCAATGGAACAGCCGATCAATCCCATACAGAGTAAAAAGATGAGAGAGAGCATCGCAATCTTTTTCATCCCATTTCCCCCTTCGTTCTGTTACCTTAAAGAATACCAATTGTGTATCCGTTTTCACATGCCCCGATTCTACATTTTGCGCGCTCATTTCTATGATTGACGAAATTCGACTTAATTCGTTATCTTCTAATTAGATAAAGGAGAAAAATGTTCATGAAAGCGTATACGCTGAAGGGGAAACTGACCATATTCTACGGATTGACCATTTTGATCCCGATTGTGATCATTTCCATTATTATGCCTTATACCTTTCAATATTTAATTGAAAAGGAAACACAAACCTTAACGGAAACAACCTTGCAGACGTTAAGCCACAATATCGAAATGTATCTTGACGATTTGGAAAGGATTACAATCATTCCTTATTTTAACGATCCTTTGATGAGGGCGCTCCAGTTAAAAGTGTTCGGATATGACGAAGCCGATTTATCAACAGAGGTGTTTGTGGAGAGAACGCTCGCCAACTCCTTGTCCACTTATTTCCATAATCTGCGGGCTGATATTGTCGGAACCATTATCCTGCCAGCCGATGGATCGGTCTATGTTACCACGAACGGAATTTCAAAATCGATAGACGATTTCCCTTACAAGAATCAAGAGTGGTATAGAAAAGCCATTGCCGCAAACGGAAAAGCGATCTTTATCAGCGCCCATGCACAGGATTATTTGGACAACCCTCCCGCAGACGAGGTGTTTTCGGTGGCCCGGCTCATTAAAGATCCCGAATCCTTGAGACCGCTGGGGGTCATCATCGCGGATGCGGACACTTCGGCGCTTAAACGCATGATGGGAAATATCCAATTCAATGTTGCATCAAAACGGGCCATATTTAATGAAAATGGCGAATTGTTTTACGCTAGTTCTCCTGTATCCGACGAAATGATCAAGCAAATAAAGGATAAAAAGACGACGATTCAAGACGAACATGATTCCTATGTTGTCGTTTCACAGGAAATCCAGCCAGCCAATTGGAAAATCGTTGTTCTGCTTTCCAAATCTGAACTTAACGCGAAGCTCAAGTGGATGTTCCTGGCGGGGATTATGTTTGCCATTGGCGGTTTGGTGTTAACGTACCTGCTGTTTTCCGCTCTTTCCAAATGGATTGTGAACCCGTTTCAACATGCGATACGGGTGATGAAAAGAGTGCAACATGGAGATTTGCAAGTTCGGCTGGAGACGCGGGGGAATGACGAAATCGCCCAGCTGGGACATTCATTCAACCTGATGATCGAAAAAATAAACGAATTGATTGACCGTGAGTATAAAGCGGTGTTAAATCAACGAAATGCCGAATATCGCGCACTCCAGTCCCAGATCCAACCGCATTTTATTTTTAACACGTTAAACGGTTTTATCGCTTTGAATCGGATGGGTGATCGCAAAACACTGGAACATGCGATCTTGTCTCTTGGTTCAATGCTTCGATATATTTTAGACAAAGAGGAATGGACAACCATCAAAGATGCGTTTCGATTCATCGAGCAATATTGTGGACTCCAACGGCTACGTTTTCAAGATCGAATGGAAGTGGAGATCCATTATGGCGAGGTGCTCGGCAACTGCCGGATCTTGAAACTGTTGCTCCAGCCCCTCATTGAAAATGCGATCATTCATGGAATTGAACCGTCAGACAATCCATGCAAACTGGTCATTTCCGCAACAATCAAAGAGATCGGGGACGAGCCGTACTTAGTCATCAACATTCATGATAATGGGGTCGGGTTTGACGCAAACAACATGACGAATAACCGGAGCATCGGTATTTCCAACGTACGGGAACGTTTAATGATAACCTATCCCGAATCGACATTTTCCATAGAAAGTAAGGAAGGCTCAGGTACGAGTGTCACCATTCAAATACCGGAAAAGGATGTGAGAGCATGAGGGTGTTCATAGCGGATGATGAAAGCCTGGTCCGTTTGAGCTTAAGAAGCATGCTGGAAGAATTGGATTCTTTTCCGGTGCGGATTGTCGAGGAAGCGGCCAACGGGGAAGAGATGATCGAACGATTAAAAGAGTGTCAACCCGATATCGCCTTTGTTGATGTCAGAATGCCGAAATGTAATGGGCTGGAGGCGATCAAAACCGGTAAAACAATCTCACCGCGTACCCAATGGGTGATTCTCACCGGTTTTTCCGAATTTAGTTATGCCCAGGAGGCCATTCGGCTCGGCGCCGCCAATTATTTGCTGAAACCGGCAAGCCCTGAAGAATTGGAAAAGGTGTTGCATGATTTATATCTTAGTTATCAAGATCAATTAAAAAGACAGAACAAAGCGTTTGCAAACGAGATGATGGCGCTTTTTCACGGACTTAGCGCTGTTGAAGAGATTAACGGTGATGGTCTGCCTTCAAACAGCCGCTTTCTCGGCGCTGTGTTCTATGTGGACAGCCATCTTCCAGAGAAAACCATAGCGGAGCGGTTAAGAAAATCCGCGTTTGAGATACAGCGTATCATCACAAAGTTTTTGTCCCCGGACTCCAGAATCGCCCTGTTTCCATTGCCAAACGGGGAATGGATGACGATTGGCTGCTGGGGATTCACAAACGGAAGCGAGGGAAAGAAACGGATCAACCTGTATTTCGATGAGATTAAGGCCGGATTTACGCGGTTTTCGGCTGAAGACCTGTCAATAACGATGATCCATGGGAAGGAATGCCATTCTATAGACAGCCTTTACAGACAAGCCAGCCTGATTCAGGAACATTCACCTTGCCGCACGGTTGTGGGGATGAATCGATGTTGGCGGTTTGAGGATCTTCAGATTCACCATAAAGACTCCATGATGAGAGGGCTAAGCGAGCTTCTTATAAGCATATCCAAGTTCTATAAGGAAAAGAGATATTTGGAATTCATGAAAACGTTGACAAAACTTGAAAAATACCGATACCCGTTGAATGACGACGAGAAGTTGTGGGATCATGCGCAGAAATTCCTCAAGGTTTCCACAGGGTGCGAATGGACGGGCGGTAAAGATTTCAACACTTGGCTGAATAAGTTGCAAGCTCATGGCGAAAATCTGTTGACTCATAACCAAAAAGATGAAAATCGTCAGCACGATGCCGTGGACCAGGTCATTGCTTTTATTGATCAACATTACATGAATGATATAGGGATTGGGCAAATTGCGGAAACGTTGGGCGTCACCCCCAACTACCTGAGCACCCTTTTTCGCAAAAAGACGGGAACCACATTTATGAAATATTTGACAAGGATCCGGATGTTAAAAGCAAAAGAACTATTAACTAAATCCGATATCCAAGTCCAGCAAGTCGCTGAACAGGTCGGCTATTACAGCGTAAGACACTTTACCAAGCTGTTTACGGAATTTGCGGGCTGCTATCCTTCAGAATACCGTAAACAGCAAAAACATATAGCCAAATAATGAATGGCCTAGATAACGAATGGGTCATGTATCAATCTTTATGAACAACTTCGGGACAGAATCACGGCTGGAACTTATCCGCCAGGTAGCGAATTTTCAACCAATATCGAACTAATCAAAGAGTTTGAAGTGTCTTCCTAAACAATTCAATCTGCGGTGAATGCGCTCATCCGTGATGGTTTGGTTTTTTCTTCGGGGTCAAATCCTAACCGGCGGAGGGTTCGTCCCCTGCCTTATCGGTCCAGTCGGAAAGGGGACTTCTTGGAGGAACACGGTGATCCAGGCAACCATACACGCCAATATCGTGATGACATCCTGATTGCGTCAACTCGTTCATATATTCCGAATGGTGTTGACCTAAAAGCGCTGAGAGCAATGCTGAAGGAAGAGGAAGCCATGATATATGGCTGTCTCAAGCAACTCGGTGCTGATCCCGTTGACTGTCAGGAAAATTTGATTTCATCCTTACCGAATGATACGGAAAGAGATCTTAATCTCCCGCAGGATGCAAGCATCTCGATCGTCCGGATTGTCCGAAAGGCGTTTGAGCCAGATGGACGATGCGTCCAAGTATGCTATATGGTTGACCGTGCGGATTGCTACGAATTTGAATACAGTTCCCGCTGTTTTAAGCGCTTGGTTTTTGGCCAGGTGCTTTTTTATTTGATTTGCTCAAAGAAGGACTGGAACAGCATTACCGCCAACTTGGGGCGAAGAATGTAGAAATCGAGTTCAAGCGATAGGGTTACAAAGCCACTATTTTGTACCCCTCTCGTTGATTTGGGAGGGGGGTTATTTTTGACTAGTCGGGCGATGTGTGTTATCTTAATATTATGTACATTTACACTCAGACCTCGTATTTAGCTACAAACCCCCCGTGTTTTTCGGGTAGAATCAGTTTGTAGCTAACGGAATTATGCGGGTTTTGAGCGTTGAGAATCTCCAGAAGCCAATAATGGCGGAGAGTTTCATTGAATCCATTTTGGAATTAGAACATAGACAGGCAATTCTTGTGGAGGCGGAAGACATCCAAATGCTCACTTGTACCTTTGAATCCACTTTGGACTTAAACAAACAACCTCCTCTGATGCATTCACGGGAGGTTGTTCGCGTTTTACTAGAAATACCCGCCGCCCCTCACTCGGGAGGGGTTTTGCTTTGCACAAGAAAAGGCCGCTTTGATCAAGAGCAGCCTTTTCTTCACACTTTGACCGAATGGGCGTCATTTGACGCCTGGCAAAGGTGTATGTTTATATGTGTGAAAAATTATGTGCATACGGAAGTGATGACACAGAAGAAGCTCCAAACAATGTTTGAACTCTATAAACAAGAGGGATTGTTTTAAGATTAGGTTCCGCGCTTTTTGATTATGACTTCATCTGCTTGGTCAAGCACCGCTTTTTCCACCTTCTCTTTAATAATGGCTGAGTAAGCAGTATCCACCACAAAAACGCCATTAACAGTGACGCGGTACATCGGCTTTGGGTTGATGTCCTTCTTTCTCAACCCAAGGGCTTCCGCAATTCCTTCGACAATGGATTTCGCCAGCCCGTCCAAGAAATCAGTGTCCTGCAATAGTTGGTTTTCTCTTTCATTAGTAATGAACAAGTTTTCGAGCAAGATAGCTGGCATGGTGGTCTCTCGAAGAACAGCAAAGTTTGCCCGCTTTTTGCCTCGATCCTGAATGTTGTGTTGCGATAAGTATTTCATTACATAGGAATGCACGATCCCTTGATGACCTACAGTCGCTGAAGTTGCGTCTGGGTGGATATATGATTCAAACCCGTTCGCTGATGGACTGGCCGAATTATTGTGAATGGAAACGAACAAGTCACAATCTCGCTTGTTCGCAAAGTCGGCCCGCTCATTCAGTTCCAAAAATCGGTCGTCCCAACGCGTTAAGGAAACTGTCGCATCATCGTATTCGCCAAAGAGATCATTCATCCGCTTGGCAAGGTTCAGCACAACATCCTTTTCTAGTAAACCGAATCCTACGGCGCCGCTATCTTTCCCTCCATGACCGGGATCTATGATGATATATTTACTCATTGCTTACCTTCCCCTTTCTGGTCAAATGGTTGAAGCTGAAAATGCCCAAGGCTACCACTAAGTCCATTGCTCAGATTTGGTATGGTAATAAGAATATATTTGATATATAAGTACTCATTTCCTATTTAATCGAAAGGTTAACCTATTAGTAAGTAAAAGGAGGGAATTAGGAAAGGTTGTTATCGTAAGTAGAAATATAATATATCCCTTTTCTGTTATTAGAAAATAATGATAATTTATAATGTAGAGGTGAGGCGATTGAAAATTAATGTGGTTTTTCAAGACCCGTCTGTAAAAGCTCGAGAAAATGCCTTTTGGCTGGCTATATTGAGCTATGTAGAGCCCTTTTTCTTATGGTTTATGATGGCCAAGATGTATGATTACTCATTGTCTGGCTTTGGTTCGATACCATTGCTCATTGCGTTGGTTGTGGTCCGCTTCATGTATACTGTCAGGACGTTTCTGTATCCAATCGGTTGGGGAATATTCCTTTATGCATTTACCTCTGGCCAGCTCCTGCCTTAGTGGACCGATTTGTTAGGTATTCTGATCGTTGTGGGTGGACGTTTTTGGCTGCTGTTTTCAAGAGGAAGATAATTTGCATTTTGTTTTTAAACTATTTACAACTTATAATAAAATGTATGAGGATCAAACAGAGGTGATATTTGTGGATAACTTGAAGTCTGGTTGGACTGAGGCGAAACAAGGTGAAAATATCTTGAAGAACAATTGGCAAAACCATGAGAACGAGAAGCCATTTGAAACATTGGCTAAACAAGAGAAAGTTACACTTTCCAGCTTTTTTACGCCAGGCCCGAAGAAGTGGTAAAAGTAGCATGAATCGATTTTCCTCTTGGTGCGGACCAGGAGGTTTTTTCATTGCTTAAAGAGTCCATTTTAAAAGAGATGAGATCAGGAAAATGAAAATCCGATGGTTCGCAAATACGGCCTGACTTGGAACGGCGCAGGGTGCGGGGTGGTTAGGAAGGGCCAGAAGCCTTGCAGATATTTCAACGCCAATACAGGCGAATGCGAAATGAGGAATAAGGAGCATTGGCGCATCAAGAACGGCGAGCATGATCCACGATTCGATGCATGCGGGTTATATCAACCAAATAAGGAGTGAGCAGCATGTCGATGTCAGCCAAGGTGAAGCGCGACCCAAGATTCCGGCGGGTACAAATGCCAAAGAACGCCACAGTCAGGGCGCTGATAACCACATTCAAAAACTTCATCGATCAATTCGATGTGGAAGATTACGACAGGCCGGTAGATGTTCCAGGGATAGAGGAGTTGCGGGCTGTTTTCAGAGATGAGGAGGCGGGGAACGGTGCGGGTTCTCTCCAAGGCGATGAAACGGCGTAGGCGGTGGCGGCATCTCAGACGAAAAGCAAAAAGCCCCTTTGGTGCTGGCACACCACGGGGGCTCTCGAAAAACAACGATACGATCATTTTACCACAGAGAGAGGGCGAAGAAATGAAATGGGGCTGGTGCGTACGATTCTGGATTCTATTAAAGGGGGTAAGATAGAGGCGAAATAGATGGAGAATTCGATGAGAGCTTGGTTAAAAAAGAACAGTAAATATGTGTTGTTGGGATTTGTGGTGGCTACGGTTTTATAGTCGGAGTGCCAGCCCTACTCAAGTGGATCATCAATGGGCCCTGTGGTGGATTCTGGCCACATCAGAAAACCAGTGCGGACTGCTCTATTATCCTTTAGAGAAAAATGTTTTATGCGGATTCAAATAGAGTTTGAGGATATATATGATAGTGATCTAAGCGACCATGAACTAGAACCATATATCATGCCAATATCCAGTATAATTAGTATTGAATTAAGTATGGAACAATTAAACAGCGATATGGACAGTTTATTAAATCCATTGAGGCTTTCTGAATTAGAAAAAATAGCTACAGTATGTAATTCCCTTTAAAAAGAGGGATTAGTAAAAATTTGTTTTGAAAGTAAAAGGATGGGCAGTAATGAATCAAGAGAAAAAAGCGAACTGGGTTAAAAGTGTTGTTTTTTGTTTATTAGGTCTTCTTTTCTTGGTGCTTATTTTTGGTGTATATGTGCTACCGATGTTACCGAAAGAATGGGTCGGTGATTCAAATGATCCCGATACTGTTGCCAACCAAATCGCAAGCATGAGTTTTCTCCTAACCTTTATTTCCACGATCGGAGCCGTTGGTGGAATTGGGTTTACCATCTTTGGTTACTTCCAGTCAACACGTATTCCTGAAATGGTGGAAAAAGAAGTAGATAAGAGGTACAAAGAGATTGATAAAGAGAGAAGATTAAATGATGAACGCCATCAGAAGGAGATTGAGCATTTAAAAAAGGTAAATGAAGAATTAAATAGTAAGTGGGATGAATTAAGTCGAGAGATTATGTTACTAAGAAGATTAGATGAACATTATTTACTATATGCTTATCAATACTTTTTAGATGAAATTAATTCGGGTAAAATCAAACCCGGACAAGCATTTTTTTTCGAGAATCCTTCAAACGCGGAGAATAGTTTATTAACTATTGGCCGGAGGGAAGGCTTTATAATATCAAAACAGGAAGAGAATGAATTTGGACATAATTGGTACTTTACAGAAGAACCGGTATTTTCGGAGTGGAAGGTTAGTAGGGAACAATGGGTAAGAGATAGAAAGAGGGCCTTAAATCGCCCCCTCTAACTCCTTCTCTTCCAACAGTCTTGAGATTCGTTCGTGTTCTTGTGCAAGCACGCTATATTTAAACTTGAGGCAGTGGATCATGAGCGCGGAAGAAGTTTGGGTGCAACCATCAGAAGAAATAAAAAATCCCCTTCAGTGTCACTTACACTGAGGGGGGAATTTTAGGCAAAATGAGGTTGTTTGCTTAATTATTCTACCATATTCAAAGAGCGCCGGCCTAGTCGCACCGGTGTTCTTTTTTGTCCATCCATTCCCAATGATCGATCAAATGGAGATTGATACAATGATAATAGGTGATTTATCAATGTTATCTCCAATGTTACTGCATAAAGCGACTGAGCCAATCAGTCATTCATCATATATTGCGGAACTCAAATTAGACGGTATCCGCCTCATCCTCTCGACAGTGAGTGGCCAGATACAATGTTGGACCCGACACGGTACCCCGTGTACTGACCGGTTCCCTGAGTTGGCCACATTAAATTTGCCGCCAGGTGTTGTGTTGGATGGCGAGTTAATTGTCACGGATGAGCAGTCTCACCCCGATTTTGAAGCCATCCTAACCAGGTTTCAGACGACGAATGAGCATAAGATTCGGACGCTGATGAAGAGTGACCCTGTCCAGTTCTGTGTGTTCGATGTCTTAATGATCGGTGGCCAAGACGTGACCAGGCTGCCATTGCATGAACGGAAAACCATTCTGCAAGACAAGATCAATGAGCAGACGCATTTATCCTTGGTTCGATCCATACCCGGTGAAAAGGCTGGAGCCTTCTTTGACCTGGTCAGTCAGCAGAACCTTGAAGGCATTGTGATGAAAAAGGTTAACTCCATCTATCAAGTGGGGAAGCGATCGCATGATTGGTTGAAGGTGATCGCCTATCATCACCATGATGTGCTGTTGACTGCGATTCGGAAAGAGGAGTTCGGCTGGCTCATTGGCCTAGAAGAAGAGGGATGGGTGCGTCTGGCAGGTATCATTGAGTTTCCACCGCCACCCGATGCACGAAAAGCCGTTTGGTCGATTGTGAATCAGGCCAAGGTTGATGAGGATAAAGAGTTTATTTACCTGGAGCCGGCCATAACCATGAAGGTGAAGTCGAGAGGGCTAACCAAGCGAGGAATGATACGTACGCCAGTGTTTCAGTCTTTTTAAGCATAGAAAAAGCGCGGATCACGTCCGCACTTTCAAATAGATTTAATATACAAGATATCCCCCTTCACCATAATAGAAGTAACTGCTTTGATCATCGGTAATGACAATCGTATAATCGCCAGCCTTCATATCTGTAAAATAAACAATCGCATCTCCGTCAAGCGGTTTAGCAACTGTACAGTTACCTGTTGCTACATTACAAAGTTTTGCAGCCAGATGGTCAGAATTATCAGTAGCAATTGAATCGTGTGTACTTACATGTTGGCGATACCAATAGTTAACGAGATATACTTTTACGTCGGCACCAGATGAAAGGTTTGTAATTTTATGTTCTGGACCAGTTCGAGTATCCCAATCAAAATAAGTATCAGCAAATGCACTCTGTGGAGCAAAAATCATTAAACCAACAGCAAACAAACTAGCTAGCGTTGTACCCATTTTCTTCATACAGCTACACTCCTTTTTTAAACGTTGATATCAAACCGAATGTTTGGTACGATTTAATTATAATATGTATATAAGTTTAAATCAACATAATTTTCTAAATTATTAAGAGTATAACAAAAGGGGTAGTTGCTTTTGAAATACTCCACAGGTATTGAAACCAAACGAAAAATCATCGATGCTACATTCCAACTCATGGCTGATAAAGGATTCGACGCGTTAAGTATTGACGATATTATGACCAGCATAGGAAGAACCAAAGGGTCCTTTTATGTTCACTTCAAAAGCAAAGAAGAACTGTTATATGAAGTGATGCGAACACGCTTGGATCGGGGTCATGGTCAGATGGCAGAAGAGATTCTTGAAGAACTGTCAAAAGACTCTTGTAATGTTCGATCCATTCTTGAAAAAGTGGTAGCTGAAATCTATGCAAACTCAGGAGAAGATCGCTTGACCTGGGCATTTGCTTATTATCATCTCTTAATCCATTCCCGTAAGAATGAATTTGTTCGTGAATGGTTGGAAACCAATGCGGATCAGTGGTCAACCTTTCTAAACATGATCGTGAAAAGAGGTCAGGAGTTAGGACAAATCCGAACAGATGTGGATACGCAAACCATCACCAATATTTGTATGGGCATCGTGGTAGGGTATGATATTCTTTTCATGCTTAGACCCCAAATTGATTTTAGCGAGGTCAATCATATTCACGATTGGATGTTTATTAATGACGATAAATCCTCTGAAAAAGAATAGTATTAAGGGAATGGTCTAATGGTCGTAAATGTAGAAAAGCGAAAGGGAGAAGAATATGTTTCATCCAGTAGCAAGAAGGAGAAGAATGAAGCAAAGACAAATGGCGCTAACGGTAAAGAATGTAGTAGGGCAAGGCAATCAGCAAGCACAGCAGGAGAATGTGAGTGGGTTGCAAGGATGGACGTGGTGGCAGCAGTTGATTGGGGTTGAGATGCTGATTGGTGGAATGATTGTTTTTTGGTATTACTGTGTTGAGGTTTATTACGAAGCTAAATTTGGACAATACAATATTCCTTTGGACTATGTGGATTTTTCATTTAATTCGATAATTGAACCAAGCAAATACCTAACGCAATATATTGTGGTTGCTGTTTTGTGTATTTTTATGGGGGCAGACATAAGAAATAAACCAATTTATTATGTGAATGCGTTCTTGTTATGTTCAGCAATAATGCTTACAAATATTACATTTCTAGGTTTAAGTAAAGCTACAATTATTTTTGCATCAAATATTATATTTTTTGGTGCAAGTATTTTAGTGGTGACAAGATTCTATACTATAATTTTTATGCAAAAAACAGAGATTCTCGATAAGTTTGTAATAAGAACGTCGAAAGGATTCGTAATTTTTATTTATTTAATCAGTTCTATTATGTGTTTAATTTTCATTCCCTTTGTTATGACTATTTCAGGTTTACTAAGTTCAACCAATTCTAAGTTCTATATTATTGAACAAAATAAACAACCGAAAGTTGTTCTTGATACCTATAAAGATTACTACATCACCGCTCCAGTCAATATCAAAAACAAAACCTTCAAACCTGAATTCGAACTCATACCCATGCACAAAGACGACAATGATCCACCTGTTAAAGTCGTCAAAGACACCAAAGAGTTGAACCAGGCAGAGAAGCAAGAAGAGAAGATCGTGCTGAAATATATGGAAATCGGTCCTTTGAGGTCGGAGACGCCTTCTAAACCTTGATCAAAGTGGTATCATGGATATAGGTGATGGAAGATGCTGTATGACGAAGACCACCTAGATTTTTAAATCAAACTAAAGCGATATGTCCACCTTGAAGTGCTACTCGAAGCATTGAACCGCGATAAGAAACAGCTTGGCCACCTCAAGATGGCGGAGGCATACGAAGACTACATCGATCACATCATCGATCAAATATTGAAAAATATGGCCGAACTTCGCCGCTACTTCCGCCAATCCCAAGGCGAGATCATCCAAGTTGTTCAATTGGTGGGTGAGCGGATGGTGGAATACAACTACCGGGGCTACAGACTCAATGTCAAATATCTGAATGAGTTTATGCGGGTGGAGTGTGGCGAGATCCTGAAACAATATATGAAATTGAAACGAAGTGACCTTTTTTGAGCGCGTGAAGGCGCTCGAAGAGAAGAAGTGAGAAAGCGATGCTTACCCGTTGGGTAGGCTTTTTTGGTGCTATAAATCAGATGTCATAATCATCAGGACATATGTCTCCGCAAAGCTGTTTGTAGTACATACTTCGATTCAATATTCAGTCATGAAAAAAACGCCTCAGTAGGGTGGATGTAGCGAACGTCGATTTTGGTATCATCTGCTCAAGAAATGGAATTCTATGGTGATCCCCAAAACAAAAAGTCTGTGAACCCCCCAGGTTTTTGGAAGCGCTGGAGGTTGACAGACTTTTTGGAAACGTAGTAAAATCAAGGTGTTTGAGGGGATTGGAAAAAATGGCATCTCCCAAAACCCTTGAAAAACCAAGGGTTTTAATTGCACCCATTTTGGAATGGAAACTAATACGCTGCTCCTTTCATCGTAGACAAAGCACGAGCAGAATACGCGGCGTTTTAATTGCACCCATTTTGATATCTTTATTCCGTCTTAAAGTAAACCAATGATAAGGGTGGAGTTTTAATTGCATCCATAGTGGAAAACGTATCTAAATTAAAAAGTCTGTCAACCTCAAGTGAGAGTCAAAAGCTGGGAGGTTGACAGACTTTTCGTCTATCTGGAGGGATGAAACATGCGGATTGAAGTAACCTATGAACAGGTGCAACCTTTGGCGCTGCCGTATGATTTGAACTATGCCTTGACCAGTTATCTTTATTATTGCTTGGCCCAGATCGATGAAGGGCAAGCGAAGTGGTTGCATGATGAAGGGATCACATTTGCCGGGAGATCGTATAAGCCGTTGGTGACATCGCGCTTGCAGTTCCAGTCCCTGCAAACGCATCGCACCCATATGATGATCCAGGGGGAGGTCAAATGGCGATTGGATTCGATTCAACCAGAGTTAATACAGAACCTGATTCAAGGCATCTGGAGTGTGGAGTGCCTGCGCCTGCCTAAAGCACGGATTCCTCTCCGGGATGTGCGCATCCTGGAGCAGCCCACCTTTACGGAAACAATGCAGTACGAACCACTCAGCCCGATCGTCGTCCCCGTCCAACAAGGGGAACGTCTTCACTATTGCCATCCGTTGGAAAGTCAGTTTTATGATAGCCTGCGCCAATCGATCAGCCAATGGTACCAGATGAAATGGGGCGAACCAATGGGGGATCAGTCCATCCATGTCTCCGTGCTGGAACCCGCCCGTTCTAAGTTATCCACCACGGCTGTTTTGACGACATTTAAGCGGAAGAAATTAAAAGGATACCTACTACCCTTGGAAATTCAAGCTGATCCCAACGTGCAACAAGTGATCTATGAATCAGGTTTGGGAAGTTATGGTTTTCAAGGGTTCGGGATGATGGAAGTGAGGAAGTAGAAGGGGAGGATGTTATGCAACGAGAGATTGACCCGAAAGTCTGTGAACCCTCCAGAGTTTTCGATGTCGAGGAGGTTGACAGACTTTTTGGAAACGTAGTAAAATCAAGGTGTTTGAGGGGATTGGAAAAAATGGCATCTCCCAAACCCCTTGAAAAACCAAGGGTTTTAATTGCACCCATAGTGGAATGGAAACTACAACGCCAACGCCTCATGCGCCTCTTGGCTTAACGCTCCATACGACAGTTTCAATTGCACCCATAGTGGAATGAAACAAACGCTAATTAACAACAAAAAGTCTGTCAACCTCCCATTGATGAAAAACGGGTAAAGGTCGACAGACTTTTTGTTTTAGGGGTAAAACGACGTGCGTATAATGGGTGTCGGGTAGGGCGGGCTCCTTTCGTGAGCGAATGAAAAGCCGCCTCATATCGTGTGGCAATTTACCCAAAAACCTTCGATACGGCTTCCTCCAATTCTCTTTCGGTTGGTTTCGCATATCTCCTCGTCACATTAATATCTGCATGGCCCATCAATTCGGCGACCGTGGCGATGTCCACCCCATTTGCAACCAGCTCCCTGCCATAGGTATGGCGCAGCATGTGAGGATGGATGTTGAATTTCTTGGCTAACATGTCTTGGACACTTCTCTCGCTGATCCGTTTTTGATAATTGGAAATGAACAAGGGCGGTAAATCCAATGTTCCTTTCTCCGCTCTTTCCTCCAGATACCGTCTAAGATGGAAACGAGCCTCGGCCGGTAACGGGACCCGACGCGAAACACTTCCCTTCCCTTCTCTGACCAGCACACTTCCTGATCGTTCACCGATCGTCACATCGTCTTGGCCTGACCCTGATCATCACTGCTTACTTCAACCGTCAGACCCAAAAAGCCATGCTTGAACAATCCCGGGCTAATCTGAAGGAAAAAGTCATTGAAGTTCGATTAGAGTTCTACCCTCAGTTAGAGCAGTCTTTGCGTGAGATTGGTGAACTCTTTCCAAAACATATACGAGATGAGCAATGGACAGACGCAACAAATAAACTGAAACAGATTTTTGACGATAAAAAATACTATATTTCCAGAGAATTGAGAGTGAAAGTCCGAGATCTCTTGAGCTATATCAATTACGTTGAAAAGCGTACAGAAATAGAGAAAGATGATCAAATACTAGATAAACTCATCGAAAAATGCCTAGAAGACATCGAAAAGTCCATGGATCTCTCTTCCTTCGTTGATTTAGATTAATGTTCCAATGATCGTAGAGATCGCAATAGTAAGGATGAAATGGCGGCTACAGGCTAAACCCTCCGGATCGTGGAGGGCTTCTTCTTAAATGGCGTAGAACTAGCCGCGTCGCGCAGATCAGTAAGGGTGATTGTGATTGACACTGATTGATGACGAGTATTCCCATTTCATTGAACTGGTGAAAAGGTTGGTACATCTAGAAGTGCTGCTTCGTGTGGTTAAACTAGAGGGGGTAGTACCAGCGAAGCTGCCACTACCCGTAATAAGGAATAAAACTAAAAATCAAGAGGGTATTCTATTTCTGATTGCCTTTCTTCGATTGGAATTCGTTCAACATGCAACTATACAGTTACTTATTATTGACTGCAACCGTAGAGTTGCTTATACTTGATATATGAATTGGGACAAAGACGCTATATTCAAAGCACTTAGTGACTCGACTCGGCGGCTTATATTAGACGAACTATCCGAACGCAACGAGATGACGTTGTATGAACTTACGGCACGTCTCATTATGAAGCACGACCTTTCCATTTCGCGACAGGCGATCGCTAAACATCTTACTACATTGGAAGATGCAGGGCTCGTAAAATCACTACGAAAGGGAAAATATCGAGTACTTATGTTTAACAAGGAACCACTTAAAAACTTACTGAAAGGATGGATAGAGTAATTTTATAAATCGGAACAGGACTTTCTGACGAATGTGTGGGTTGTTTTGCGTGCAACCTGATTGTGTGGCAGAACCCGCCCCACCACTCCACTGAAGGAGGTGATGCGATACGACCGCGACGATGATTCACCTGGGGTCTGGGTCCGTTAGCATAGCACCATGCGTCACAAATAACAAGGGAGGCAACAACAGTATGAAAATCGTTGTTACCAGTATATTCGTACAAGATCAAGACAAGGCACTGGAGTTTTATACAGAAAAGCTGGGGTTTGTAAAAAAGGAGGACGTTCCCGTCGGAAAATTTAGATGGATAACACTTGTTTCTCCCGATGATCAGGACGGTACCGAGCTTTTACTCGAACCGAATGACCATCCTGCCGCCAAAGAGTATCAAAAGAAGATATTTGCCGATGGCATCCCAGCAACAATGTTTGGCGTTGCAGATATTCATAAAGAGTACAAACGATTAATGGAAAAAGGCGTGAAGTTTACTATGGAGCCGACAAAAATGGGCGAAGTCACAATAGCTGTCTTTGACGATACATGCGGCAACCTTATTCAGATAGTGCAGAAGTAACTTCATGACATGGAAAATGAACCGATCCAAAGAGAAATCGGTTCATTTCTTTTATTTCGGGAACTATTTGGGAGCGCGAGGTGAGTCTATCTCAAGGGCGCTCTAGCACTGTGGCGAGAATGCGGTGAACGACCTCGTGGTCACGCGGATCGTGCAGGCGGTAGTCCTCACCCGGCAGTGTGTACCACTCCTCGGCGCCGACATACGTGATGGCGAGCGTGAGGGCGCCGTCGTCATCACAGGTGGTGCGCAGTTCGAGCTCCCCGCTGATCACGCCGACCTCAGCGGTCATCACACCGTGGGTTGCGGTGAAGATTGACGACTTCACTTCCATACGAGTGACTCCCTTCTCGGGTTGGATGGTTGCGCTGCAAGTACTACCAGCAGACGCACTAACGAACTCAGTAGGAGCAGGTGTTGAGCATGCTCTGCAGCGCGGACTTCTCCGACGACTGTAGGTGCAGGCCCCAGCGGTACTTGGTGTGGATCCACCACTTCGCATACGCGCAGCGGGCGCCGGAACGCGGCGGCTGCCACGTCGACGGATCCTGGTCGCCCTTGGACCGGTTGACGCTGGCGGTCACCGCGATCAGCTGCGGTCCGTCGAGGTCGTTGGCGAAGTTCTGGCGCTTCTCCGTGGTCCAGCTGCTGGCGCCGGAACGCCACGCCTCGGCCAGCGGCACGATGTGATCGATGTCGATTTCGGACGGCGAGTACACGGTGACGCCGTCGTAGTAGCTGTACCACTTGCCGGACGTGACGGGGCAGTTCCCGCTGTAGTAATCGGCGTCGCGCTTGAGCACCACCTGGCGGGTGTCGCAGCCACCTCCTTGGTCGATCCAGTGCGGGAACTTGTCGCGCGAGAGCCAGTCATTGATCCTTCGGGCTGCACGGTCAGCGAGTTCAGCTCGGCTTGGGCGGTGGACTTGGACGGTGTTCCGGGCGGAAGCGCCCATGCCGTTGGCATGTCATATGCCAACGACAGAACCAACGCAAAAACAATCGACCACAACATCGATTTCTTCAGCATGGAAATGCCTCCTGTATGTTATTATTTCTAACCATCTTTATATTCTAACATCTATGTTCATTTTTAGTGAATGAGGGGTATATTCGAGATACGCACAAAAGCGTCACGATAGATTGTAAAAAATGTAAAACACAGCAACGCCAAGGGGTTGCAAGCTGTGTTCAATAAGATAGGAGTTTTTGAACAAGAGTAATTTACTTCCATACTTAACTCTTTTTAACAACAAAAAAACATGTTCATTTACCCTGTTCAAGATTCTATGACCAATTAATCGACCTCTATCTTTTTTCTGAACACAACAGATTTACATTATTTGTAACCTATAAAAAAATGGAATTCTATGGTGATCCCCAAAACAAAAAGTCTGTGAACCCCCCGGGTTTTTGGAAACGCTGGAGGTTGACAGACTTTTTGGAAACGTAGTAAAATCAAGGTGTTTGAGGGGATTGGAAAAAATGGCATCTCCCAAAACCCTTGAAAAACCAAGGGTTTCAATTGCACCCATAGTGGAATGGAAACTATTACTGGCAGGGGATTTTTCCAATCGAGCGGAGGATGTTTGGCTGGAGTTTCAATTGCACCCATAGTGGAATGGAACAAACGCTAATTAACAACAAAAAGTCTGTCAACCTCCCATTGATGAAAAACGGGTAAAGGTCGACAGACTTTTTGTTTTAGGGGTAAAACGACGTGCGTATAAGGGGTCACCGTATCATTTTGGGTAAAACGTACGTTTAGACACATTTTGGACACAAAATAACCGACACCCCGTACGCTAAAGGTACAGGAGCCGGTTATTTTTCATTTATCCCTTCTTTGAGTTGAGATAGTTCGTGGTTAATGCTCGTTTTTTGAAATGAACAGACGAATACCTAATCCGATCAATATGGCTCCAGTAATTCGTTCAACCCAATGGGAAACGGACATAAATCCTTTGCGAATCCAATGATGGTTAAGGAAAAATACCATAAGTGAATACCATATTATTTCGATCTCTAATACTGTTATTCCATATAAAAACTGAATAACTAATGGCGTCTCGGAATGGATCACCTGTGTGAAGAGAGCAAGATAAAACAAAGTGGCTTTTGGGTTCAGAAGATCAGTTAAGAAGCCATTATAGAAGGCTACCCAAGAAGTTAATTCTTTTTTTCCAGTGGTGATCCATTCTCTATTGTTTTTTTTAGAGAACAGAGATTTTACTCCAATGTAAATCAAATAAATGGCTCCCGCCCATTTGATTAGATTGAACAGTAAGATGGATTGAGAAACGAGTACCCCAATTCCGATTAAACAATAGGATATGTGGATTAACGTACCGGCAGCCATGCCAAAAACAGTAGCAAGGCCGGTCCGCTTCGAGTAAATACCATTTTTGATCGTTACAGCCCAGTTCGGTCCCGGTGAAAGAACGACTAAAACTCCTAATGTAAGAACAGTTATCCAAGTACCTATGTTCATAATAAAGTCTCCCTTATAGGATATTTTGACTGTGAAGGTGATTACGCATCAAAGCTTTATAAAAACTATCGTTTGGCTACAGAGTTCTTTAGCAGCACTATCTTTTCTCGCAGTGGGCGCAGGTTGTTGATGTCGCCTCGCTGTTTGAGGTTCCAAACATAGTCTCCAGTCAAGGTGATGTGTTCCCATCCCAGTGGAGAGAGGTGTTGCAAGTACTCTTCAGGGATTTCCATTCCTTGTGATCGGAGTGTGTCAACTGCACGAGATAGGTAAACCGTGTTCCACAGCACAATTGCTGCCACGATTAGATGAAGGCCGCTGGCCCGGTAAAGTTGATCTTCATAGGGGTAGAAGGAGCATCCGTCGATTTTGGTGCCATCTCTCCATTAAATGGAAAATGACTTGAGTTACTACATATGTAGTCTCAAGTCATTTTGCGTTTATATTGGAAACTCAGGGATGACACGTTCATATTCTTCCTGAGCATCGGTTATAGCCAATTTAGAATAAACTTCAAGCGATTTACGGCTTGCATGTCCAGAATAAGGCTGAATGAGTGCATCGTCAATGCCTTGTTTCTTGAGCCATGTCAGGAGGAAGTGCCGTAACTTATACGGCGAAATAGATTGAACCATGCCGGCCTGATCGGAATACTTCTTTAGGATTTTCCGAATGCCACGGTCGGTGTATTTTTTCTTCCAGAGCGATTCAAATAGGTAGACAGTACCCTTTTTTTCCGCGCTATCTGCATGCATGGCCAACAGTTCTTTGAAGGTAGTCAGGAACGGCACAATCCGGTCTTTCTTGCCTTTGCCCTGGTTCACCCTGATCTGGCAACGCTGAAAATCAATGTCGGTCAACTTGATGTTAATCAGTTCGGCTCACGCGAACGCCCGTATAGAGTAGGGTCTTTATGAGATTGTAATTTCCCTATTATTAATATCTAACACTTCAATCTTCACAATACCACCAAGATTCTGTGACACTAAATCAGACAATTCTTTAAGTGCCATATGAAACTCATCGCTTCTTGTTTCATCTATTAATTCGATACAGAGGAATGCATTTTTTGTATTTTCTGTTAACATCGTCCTCTTAGCTTCACGCCAATTCCAGCATCTGCATATTGCACCGGCATCATCTTTATAAACAATTTCACCTTCATATGGTGAAGCATTTTCATCACTTCCCAATGGGATAAACGGTTCGTTACCATTTGCCCGGGTTAGCCGAATATCTCCTACAAAAGTGTCGATATCTTCTCCACCACACGGAAGCCCATAACGCAATGAAATTGAATTATAGATGTCAACAAGCGGGTTTATTGTTCCGATATGATTGCCATTTTTCACTCTTTTTAATAAAGCTTCAATGGAACACCTTGCCCCTTTTTTTGTCTTGAATTTCCGAAAAGCTTCTCGCCAAACGAATATGACTGGATTACTACTGAAGTCCTCCAGACTGAGAAATTTATGTGCTTCTTTCTCTGCCTCCTGCAGCAGCTTCTCGTAGATTTCAACGTCCCTTATTGAATTATCAATCCCCTGGGAAATAACGGTGCCTATTTTTGCATGAGGGAATAACGACCAAAAATCATCTTCAATGATAAATCTAGGCATAACATATCTCTCCATTTCATTTTACTTATTGTCTTGGTAGAATCGCTATTTGTTGTGTCACGACACGATAAATTTCATCATGTTTTGGAGTTGGAGGGGCTCGCAAAGGCGGAGAATACCCCTAGAACAATATATAAATAACCAGTTATCCGATTCTGTAACTTTGAACTCACTTTAATCCGTTTTCTAATACTTGCTGCAAGAACTGCATACAGACCATCACTAATAAAAGCTAGGATAATAAATATAGTTCCTAAAAGCAAAAATTGTACTGTGACTGATCCAGCAGAAGGTGATATGAATTGCGGAAAGAAGGCTAAAAAAAAGAGTGCTGTCTTAGGATTCATTACTTCTACGAGCGCTGATTGGTAAAAAATCTTTAATAATTTTTTGCGAGGGGCTTTTGAAATTTCTGAAGTCGTTCTATCAGATGTAGAAAATAAAGTCTTACACCCCAGATAGATAAGATAAGCAGCACCCAAGTATTTAACAATATTAAAGGCTGTTGCTGATGTCATAAGGATCGCAGAAACTCCAATTGCTCCAGCTAAAACGTGAACAGAACCACCAAGAGATACACCAAGAACTGATACCAGGCCCGCTTTCTTCCCTTCATCTATACTTCTTGCCATAATATATAACACAGCTGGTCCAGGTATTATTAACAATGTTGCAGCAGCAATTACAAATAGCCAAATAGTTGAAAACTCCATAAAATGCAACTCCTTGTTGTATTTTTGCACATGATTTAATTGGGCTCCTCCTTGATTGGTGAAAGCAACGTTACACTTTATTTTTAAGGTTCGCTTTCATCAATGAGGCAATTTGTTGCTCGTTTGGAAATGGAATCTGTTCCAACTGTTTTATAATGAGCTCTTGTCTGTGTAAGGAATGGTTTTGACTTACCTTTGCTTTCCCTTCAATCCTATCGATTTTTATTTTGAATCCTTGAACGCCTTTGTTCATACCAACGAGAAATTCAGCATCTACATCCTGCAATCTGTAAGAACTGTCAGGAGCTTCATACTTCAATACCATATCATTCAAGGAACTCATTAACTCGTGTTCATCCTCGATTAGCTCAACTTCTCCGTAAACATGAACGGTCACATAATTCCACGTTGGCACTGCTTTATTGGTCTCATACCAAGAGGGAGAGATATAACAATGAGGACCATGGAAAACGGCTAAGACTGTCTGATTTTGAATATCCTTCCACTGCGGGTTCGGACGGGCAAAATGACCGTACAAATAGGTTTTCTCCTTATTCAACATCAGAGGTAAATGTGTAGCGAAGGGCATTCCTTTATGAATGGAAAACAATGTTGCAAAACTGTTCTCCTTTATGACATTGTAGGCAGCAGTTACATCTTTCATCGTAAAATGCTCTGGGATATACATTTGAAATCTCCTCAATCCTATTTTTGACATAAAACAGATATCATTTACACGGTATGATATAATTCAAACTGACATTTAAAAAGGTACAATACTGAAAAAATGCACATGTCAGTGAGATTTCCGAAAGAGAATAGTATTATACAAACTGGCATAAAAAAATATACAATAACAAACAAATATACATGTCAGGGGGGAATGCAAATGAAAAATACCATTTTTACCTTCGAAGATAACTCTCCTAAATACAAACAAATCTACGAGAAATTTAAATCATTTATTGAGCAAGGCGACTTAAAGGCGAATGAGCCATTGCCCTCCATTCGTCAACTTGCAGATTCCTTACATGTAAGCCGTAATACAACATTAATGGCATATGAACAACTTGTTGCTGAAGGGTATATTCGTGGAGAGAGCCGAAAAGGTTATTTTGTAAATGAGTTAGAACCCCTTTTATTTCAAGAAGCTCACAGCTCTTCTAATCACAAGCAAACAGAGCCGATACCACCTGTTCGCATTGATTTCCGCGCAGACGTGGTCGATCAATCGCATTTCCCTTTAAAAACGTGGAGGAGGATCTCAAATCAAGTATTAACGGTAAAGGACAGCTTTCGATACGGGGAACCTTTTGGCGAATTGTGCCTACGCGAACAAATCGCAGCATATTTACTCCAGTCTCGTGGGGTGAGAACAGATCCAAATGCAATCATTATCGGAAGTAGTACCCAACAAATGCTTGTATACCTTGGGCATATACTGAAGGATGAGTTCCAGAGTATTATAGTTGAAGACCCTGGTTACGACGGTGCTAGGGAAGCTTTTCAATTCCATCGTTTTATGTTTGAAACTTTGCCGGTTTATGAAACAGGTGCTGATCTTTCACAATTAGAACAAATGAAATCACGATTAATCTATGTAACCCCTTCTCATCAAAGTCCAATTGGAGTAAGCATGTCTATTCAACAACGGCAAATGCTTATTCATTGGGTTAACAAGATGCGTGGATATATTATCGAAGACGATTATGATAGTGAATTCCGCTATACACAAAAACCATTTCCTGCTCTTGCCTCCATTGATTCAGCAAGAGTCATTTATTTAGGGAATTTCTCAAAATCATTTCTTCCGGGAATCCGTTTAAGTTATATGGTGTTGCCGCAGCCCCTTTTAGATCGTTATAAACATCAATTCCTACATTTCGAAAGTACCACTTCAATTCTTAGCCAACTCACCATGGCTAAATTTATGGAAGATGGAGAATGGAATCGCCACATTAAACGCATGCGTCTTGTTTATAAACGAAAAATGCAGCACTTAGTATCAGTATTAAGAAAAGAATTTGAGCAAAATATATCCATTATTGGTGAGCAGTCTGGTTTATACTTATTAGTCAAAGTACACTTGAAGCGTTCAGAAGAATGGCTAATCGAGCGTGCTTCCTCTTATGGTGTTAAAGTGTATCCCACCTCACGCTACTTCGTTAAAAACAATCCTGATAAACCAATTATTAAACTTGGTTTTAGTAATCTTTCTTTTGATGAAATTCAGCTTGGTGTGGAGCTCTTAAAAAAAGCTTGGTTATAAAAAAACTCAGGATATCAAGAAAAGTTTTTTCTCATACAAACTCTACTTTTAGGGGTGGAGGTAGCATCCGTCGATTTTGGGGTCATTTTCCCAATAAATGGAAAAAATGACTTGAACAGCCACTGGGCCTCAAGTCATTTCGTGTTTATACAGGGAACTCGGGAATGACACGCTCATATTCATCCTGAGCTTCAGTAATAGCCAATTTCGAATACACCTCAAGCGATTTACAGCTTGCATGTCCAGAATAAGGCTGATGAGTGCATCGTCAATGCCTTGTTTCTTGAGCCATGTCAACAGGAAGTGACGCAACTTATGCGGCGAAATAGATTGGACCATGCCAGCCTGATCGGAATACTTCTTGAGGATTTTCCGAATGGCCACGATCGGTGTATTTTTTCTTCCAGGACGATTCAAACAGGTAGACAGCACCCTTTTTCTCCGCTCTATCGGCATGCATGGCCAACAGTTCTTTGAAGGTGGCTGGAAACGGCACGATCCGGTCTTTCTTGCCTTTGCCTTCGTTCACTCTGATTTGGCAACGCTGAAAATCAATGTCGGCCAGCTTGATGTTAATGAGTTCGCTCACGCGAACGCCAGTATACAACAGGGTCTTTATGATCATCATGTCTTGGAAATTCTTCGCCTTCCAGACGGCCTCATAATACGTTTAATCTCGTCTTCTGTGGGCACGTAAGGTAATTTTTTATTTGCCTTGGCACATCGACTTCCAACTCGGCACGCAGGTGCCGGAATACGCTTTTTAAGTAATCATAATCCGGTCGTTCTTCACGAAGATATTTGGCCAGCTCCCTTGCCTTCTTTTTTGGTGGGGTTCGTTGTTTAATGGCGATCGCCTCCTATATGGCCCAGTGACAGGGTTCCTACCATAGACCGCAAAGTAACATCATGATGTAAATGATTCTCCTAATTCGAATGATCTCTTTTCTGAGAAGTCCATTAGAATCAAAACAGTTATTCGATTGGGGGAAGAACCTTTGAAGCGAAATTGGAATCACGATGAGTTACTAAAACATTTTGGATTGGTTCCAGTTGAAAAACAACTTATTGGAAATAAAACGGGAGCAAGTCGATTAGGGTTTACTGTTTTACTGAAGTATTTTCAACAAGAAGCTAGATTCCCCATTAATGCTGGGGCAACCGATGTCATCCGTACCTATAGGCCATTGCTCGAAGCACTGGGAGTGGACCTATTGGAAGGTGAAGAGATTTCGGCGAAGTAAAAAATCAGATAGGGATGATAAGACACCGCTCTGGTAACCACTGGAGCGGTGCTACTAATTAAATCTGGACGTATTCAGCAATCACAATATTTCAATATAGCCATCTGTTCCATTTACTCGAATACGTTGCCCATCTTTTATCAACTTGGTGGCATTTTCAACACCGACAACGGCTGGCAAGCCATATTCACGTGCAATAACCGCTCCATGGGTCATCAGTCCGCCAACTTCGGTGACGAGACCTTTTATGGATACAAACAATGGTGTCCAGCTAGGGTCAGTAAAAGCAGTGACTAAGATATCTCCATCTTCTAGATTTGCTTCTTCTATTTTTAAGATGACGCGTGCTCTGCCCTCTATAACTCCGGAAGAAACAGGTAGACCTACAATAGCTTCAGCTGGGAGATTTTCTCGTTTGTATTTACCTACAATGATTTCACCATCAGACGTGATAACACGTGGGGGGGTTAGTTTTTCATATAGTTTGTACTCATCTTTTCGTTTGCTGATGATCTGGTAATCCAGTTTATTTGTGCGTACGACTTCGCGAAGTTCTTCAAAAGTGAGATAGTATATGTCTTCTTTTTCTCGTATTACGTTGGCTTGTACAAATTGTTCGGCTTCTTTCATCAAAGCCTGCTTATAGACGAAGTAGCGATTAATAATGCCGTATTTTGGATACTCCCGATAACCGATGAAATTCCGGATCAGGCTGATCATTCGTTTTGTCATTTTGGCTTTTCGTTTACCACCCGGTAATTGCTTCAATCGATCTAATAATTCTTGTTCTTTTTTCAAAGCTTCCTGTCGCCCTTGCTCAAATTTTCGCTTACTAGCACCAGGCTCAAAGTTTTTGATGTTACTGAGAATCATAGGGATGAGTGTAGTTGGTTTTTCGCTCCAACGAGTTCTAGTAATATCAATTTCTCCGGTACATCGCATTCCGTATTTGTTGAGATAAGCATAGATAGCAGCTTGGACTTCCTTTCCACCTTCGAACTTTACCAGTTCATCTAGAAAGTTGTCATCTTTTACATTTTGTAAATAATCAATTACTTCGGGATAAGGACGAATCACATCGGCGACATCCAATAGCGCCAGCCCCATTTCCGAAGTAATATTGTTTGGCACAGATTGAGAAAGCGTGTCTGCTACGTTTTTTTCACCTAACCACTTGTTCATTTTTTCATTGATCCATAATGAAGCATTCATAGCAACTTTAATCACACCCGAACTTTGTGGATCAAATAAAATCTTCTTTAATTGCTGGATATCTTCTAGAATAAAATCAAATAAATCCGGTCCTGATTTCGTTTGGATGTTATGCTTTAACTCTTCTATCGATGTTTGACTACGCTTAATCAAATCAGAAACGATTGTCGGATCGTTTTCGATTGGTGCTTGAAAACCTGCAGACAACATACCTTTATTGCTTTTACCGGGACTCTGTTCTTTTTTATCATTTGGTAACGATTTTATAAAATCTCCTCGCTCTATTATGGTCATAAGTGCGTCTTTTATGAGGGGATCGTGATGTCCCAGGGTATCTAATAAAATTTTTCTGCTAACAGGTGAGGCCAGATTATGTGTGATATCAACAAACAACCTTCCACCAGCTTTACGCATGGGTGCACGAGTCGTTAACAGGAAAAAAGACAATCCCAATGGTTTCATGGGGTCGGTCATCATTTGTTGGTGACCGACAGATACATAAACGTGATTTTCCTGATCATTTGCTTCAGGGATGGGGTATAAAGTAGTGATTGGCCGACTCTGGACAATATAAAATGTATCATCAACCAAACACCATTCGATATCTTGTGGGCAACCAAAATAAGCTTCGATCTGTCTTCCGATGCGTGCCAGTTGTAAAATTTGTTGTTCAGTAAGCGTTTGAGTCTTTTGCTGATCAGGATCGATCTGCTTTGTCTCTGTTCCGCCTTCTTTTCGTGCATAGATAGCCAATTTTTTGGTTGCTATCATCTTATCGACGATTTTATCTTCTTGCACCTTATAGCAATCGGCAGATACCAAGCCGGAGACAAGAGCCTCTCCTAGTCCAAAGCTAGCATCGATAGATAGTAGCTTTCGATTGGAAGTAATCGGATCAGCAGTAAATAAAATTCCTGAAGCCTGTGGGAACACCATCCGTTGAATGATAACGGATAAATACACTTGGCTGTGGTCAAATCCGTTTTGCATACGGTAAATCACGGCACGATCCGTAAATAGGGAAGCCCAACATTTGCTGATGTGCCGCAAAATGGCTTCTTTTCCGATGATATTTAAATAGGTGTCTTGCTGACCGGCAAAAGAGGCATGTGGTAAATCTTCAGCAGTTGCACTGGAACGCACTGCATAAGCATGTTCATCGCCAAACTGGGAGAGATAGTGAGCAACAGCTTTCACAACATCGGAAGGAATCTCTACTTCCATAATGATTTTCCGAATCTTCCTGCTGATTTCACCAATTTGATCTCGATCCTCTACTTTTAGCAGTGTTAGTTGATTCAACAATGCGTGGAACGCTTCGTTTTGTTCGAGGGCTTTTTGATAGGCTTTTGTCGTTACACAAAATCCTTCTGGCACTTGTATTCCATGAATCTTCGATAGTTCCCCTAAATTCAACCCTTTTCCTCCGACGAGCAAAAGTTGCGTTTTATCTATCTCCTGAAAACTGACAACATAGGAACTCATTTCAAATTCTCCCCTTCTTTTAAACTTTATCTGCCGCAATTCCACCTTTGATGATTTGGAGCACATCTCTAATTTTTTGGAGTGTGTCTTCATTAGAGTTGGTTCGATAATAGTCCTTTGCAAGTTGCAAATCATATGCATAAATCAGATCAACGACTACATCTGAACTTATTTCTTGCTTAATCAGACCATGTTGTTGATCACGTTCGTTTGGAAGAGTGTTAGAGTGCTCACGTATTTTTGAAAGAAACTGGCTATCATCTGTTTCCATTAGCATTCCTATCCGATTATATTCTGGATGTGTTTATTCCATTCGAGAGAATCTACGCTCCGAAGAGTTGATTACAATATATGTATAAATTCTAGAACTTAGCTCTAAGAAAAAACAGTCTATATCTTATCCCATTTATATTTTATAATTAAAATGGGAGAGACATATTTATTTTCGTTTTCTAGGTTCTTACTGTTTAAGGAGAAGAGAAACTCTGCATCAATCTTTGGTACATATAAAAAAGACTTATGAGATTATGACTCATAAGTCTTTTTTTATGTTAAAACCATAAATAGAAAAATAAGGTGAATCCAGTATAGAGTTTTCAGTTTTAAAAACCCTTATATGTCACTGAGCCTATATCGGTAATCGCTTATCCAAATCGACGTTAAATTGCCCATATGGCGTGATATGGTTATAAATGAGCGGACTGAGTGCGCGCAAATCCTCGGTTGTCAGCTTGTTCAGCCATCCTTGCTCCTTGATGATATTTTGAATCTTGATGGTGTTGATATAGGCGTCAGTCGGAGATAAGTCCAAAAACGGCCATACAGATAGAAAAAAATGTAAAAGGGCACCAAAGGCCCTTTTTTAAGCGGTTTTCAACTCTAATTCCAGCTTCCCATCTAAAGGTTGGGGTGGTTCTTCTAAATCAATGACGTAATCGCCAAATCGCTTGATATGTTCCGTAAGATAGGGACTAAGTGCACTTAGATCATCAGGGTTTACATAATACCCTTCTCTCCTTAGTTGACGTATGACCGCGGTCAAATCCACAACTATATGGTTGTATTTAAAGGAGGAGGAATAAATATGAACAGAATAGTGATCATTGCTCTTTTTTTATCCATTACCTTGGTTGGTTGCACCTTTGCATTTAAAACGGAGAGCGGAACCATGACAATGAAAGTGGTTGAAAAAAAGAAAGAGGTTTACGAAGGAAAAACCGTTTTTAGAATAATAGGGGAAGGAAAAAAAGAGAGATTTCATATGTATAAAGACGACTGGGAAAAAATCAATGTTGGCAAAGTCTATTTGTTTAAATATGAAAAGAGGGACAATGAGCCAGTAGAAATATTAGGTTTTCAGGAGCCTCAATAAGAATAAGGCTCCTGATTTACGATCTATGAAATGCGTTTGCATCCACTACGCCCAACGAATAGACGAAATGACTTTGTTTTTGCCACCCTGTTTGTAGGGGATGCACCCAGAGAAGATGGTATGTCAGCAAAACAACTGTCTACCGCAAAGGTAAGAGAGTTGTTTGGGGATCAGCAAGATTGGGCTGAACTCTGTTTGCCGAGCGAGTACCATTTGTTGAGGTTAACTGAATATCGACACTACCGAGCCGCTAAAGCGGCTTTTTTTGCATCTATTGTGACTTAAAACAGCACAAGGAAAACCCTTGGCATTACTGGTGTTTACATTTTTTTCTATCTGTATGGCCGTTTTTGGACTTATCTCCGACTAACCCCAGATTCGGACGCTGATGAAGAGTGACCCTGTCCAGTTTTGTGTGTTCGATGTCTTAATGATCGGTGGCCAAGACGTGACTGCGCTGCCACTCCATGAACGGAAAGCCATCCTGCAAGAACACATCAAAGAGCAGCCGCATTTATCCTTGGTGAGATGTGTGCCAGGCGAACGGGCCGGGGCCTTCTTTGACCTGGTCAGCCAGCAGAATTTAGAGGGGATTGTATTAAAGAAAGTGAACTCTGCCTATCAAGTGGGGAAGAGATCGCACGATTGGTTAAAGGTGATCAACTATCATGTTCATGATGTGTGCTTAACTGCGATTCGGAAAAAGGAGTTTGGCTGGCTCATTGGTCTAGAGGAAGAGGGGCGGGTGCGTCCGGCTGGTATCATTGAGTTTCCACCGCCACCCGATGCACGAAAAGCCGTTTGGTCGATTGTGAATCAGGCCAAGGTTGATGAGGATAAGGAGTTTATTTATCTGAAGCCGGCAATCCGAATGAAGGTGAAGTCGAGAGGGCTAACCAAGCGAGGAATGATTAGATTGCCCATATATCATGAGTTTCTCTATAATATATCTTAGTTCCATAAAATAGTAATCAACAATAAAGCCGTGATCCCAAGTCAATGGGACGCGGCTTTGCTTTACTTACAAGCTATTGATTGACTTTAAACCGATCCAATACAAGACTGGTTTGATTGTTGCGATCGGTTCCATTACTACTCGGACCGTATTAGCCGTTGTCATTTGCTTAGCCTTTTCTGCCTACCTCTAATTTTTTTCAAGATTTCATCTTTATACCTCATTTGTTGTTCAGTACTTAACATTTCAGTCCAATTAAAAATTGTATCTTCTATGTTTATTAGATCTGGATGATGCTCCATCATTCGTTGAAAATAAGTTAATGCTCGTGTAGTTTGCTCTACTAATATTAATGATTTAATTAGATCAATCCAAGCTTCAATATGCTCTGGGTGGTCTACTACATACATTTGCATTAGATCAATGGAAATTTTATAATGACCCCATACGCTTCCAGACGAAAGATAAAGTATAATGGAAGGAAGCTAGAAAGGGGT